>NZ_JBFBHG010000033.1:0-25049 GCF_040685095.1 Microbacterium sp. NPDC089189 | reverse complement strand
GACCCCGCCCCCCTGACCCCGCCCCCCTGACCCCGCCCCCCTGAGCCCGCCCCCCTGACCCCTCTTTCGCCGACTGCACGACTTGCCGCCGAGCGCACGGCCTGCGTGCGTCGGTAACCCGTGCTTTCGGCGGGATGTCGTGCACTCGGTGGATGGGGTGCGCCCAGGGCCCCGGGGGCCGACCCCCCCGGGGGGGGGTATGTATACCTGGGAGCGGTGGGGGTGGGGATACGAGGCGCGGGGGTGCGTTTTTGTATACAATGGGGAGGGTTCGGTACGGGATCGACACGAGGAGGTGCGGATGCGCGCCAGCGATCGCGCCTACCAGGCGCTCCTCGACGAGATCCAGTCCGGGGTGCTCGCTCCCGGCGCCGTGCTGGGCGAGGTCGAGCAGTCCGCACGCCTGGGCGTCAGCCGCACGCCGCTGCGCGAGGCGATCGGACGCCTGGTCGCCGACGGCCTGGTCGTGCAGGCATCGCCCCGGATGACCGTCGTCACCCACATCGACGCCGACGACATCCGCGCGCTCTTCGCCCTGCGCCGCGCGCTCGAGGAGAGCGCTGCCCGCCTCGCTGCCGCCCGTGTGCGCCAGGCGGCCGCCGACGCCGCCGTCTTCGCCGCGCTGTCGGCGCGCTTCGCCGACGCGCGGCCCGAACGCGAACCCGACGCCTACTACGCGGTCATCGCCGATTTCGACGCGGCGCTCGACGCGGCGCTGCACAACGACTATCTCGCTGCGGCGCTGCGCACCGTCCGCACCCACCTCGTGCGGGTGCGCCGGCTGGCGCGCGACAACCCGCAGCGGCTGGCCGCCTCAGCAGCCGAGCACCGCCTCATCGCCGACGCGCTCGCCGCCGGCGACGGCGACCTGGCCGCCTCGGCCACGCACGTGCATCTCCACAACGCACTCACCAGCATCCTGGCCTCGCTCGCCGACGCCGAATCCCCCCGCGCGCCTTCCCCCGAGGCCGCCTCCGTCCCCCACCGAGGAGCAGCATGACCATCACGCACCACCTGCGCGTCCACACGAGCGACGAGAACCTGGCCCGTGAGGGACAGCTGGCCTGGCACATCGCGGAGGTCGCCGCCGACACGGTCGAGGTCGAGCCCGAGGTCGTCGAGATGATCATCAACCGCATCATCGACAACGCCGCGGTCGCGGCCGCATCCCTCACCCGACGCCCGGTGAGCGCCGCCCGCCAGCAGGCGCTCGATCACGCCGTGTCGATCGGCGGCGCCGGCGCGACGGTGTTCGGATGCGCGATCGAGCGGCGCACGAGCCCCGAGTGGGCCGCGTGGGCCAACGGCGTGGCCGTGCGCGAGCTCGACTACCACGACACCTTCCTCGCCGCCGACTACTCGCACCCGGGCGACAACATCCCGCCGATCCTCGCGGTCGCCCAGCACGTGGGCGCGGATGGGGCGGCCCTGGTGCGCGGCATCGCCACCGGCTACGAGATCCAGATCGACCTCGTGCGCGCCATCTGCCTGCACAAGCACAAGATCGACCATGTGGCCCACCTCGGCCCGTCGGCCGCCGCGGGCATCGGCACGCTGCTCGACCTGCCCGTCGAGACGATCCACCAGGCCGTCGGCCAGGCGCTGCACACGACCACGGCCACGCGGCAGTCGCGCAAGGGCGAGATCTCGACCTGGAAGGCGCACGCCCCCGCCTTCGCCGGCAAGATGGCGGTCGAGGCCGTCGACCGCGCGATGCGCGGCGAGACCTCGCCGTCCCCCATCTACGAAGGCGAAGACGGTGTGGTCGCCTGGATGCTCGACGGCAAGGACGCGTCGTACGACGTGCCGCTGCCCGCCGCGGGCGAGGCGAAGCGCGCCATCCTCGACTCCTACACGAAGGAGCACTCGGCGGAGTACCAGGCGCAGGCGTGGATCGACCTCGCCCGCAAGCTCGGCACCGAGCGCCCCGAACTCCGCGACCCGGCGAACGTGGCCCGCATCGTGCTGCACACCAGCCACCACACGCACTACGTGATCGGATCGGGCGCGAACGACCCGCAGAAGTACGACCCCTCCGCCTCGCGCGAGACGCTCGACCACTCGATCCCGTACATCTTCACGGTCGCGCTGCAGGACGGCTCGTGGCACCATGGCGACTCCTACGCGCCCGAGCGCGCGAGCCGCGAGGACACCGTCGCACTGTGGCACAAGGTGACCACCGCCGAGGACCCCGAGTGGACGCGGCGCTACCACTCGGAGGATCCCGCCGAGAAGGCGTTCGGCGGCCGGGTCGAGATCGAGCTCACCGACGGCTCGCGCGTCGTCGACGAGATCGCGGTCGCCGACGCCCACCCGCTCGGCGCTCGTCCCTTCGCCCGGGCCGACTACATCCGCAAGTTCCGTCTGCTGGCCGAGCCCGTGCTCGAGCCCGCCGAGATCGAGCGGTTCCTCGCGCTCGTCGCGCGTCTGCCGGAGCTGACGGCCGACGAGGTGCGCGCGCTCACGATCGTGGCCAAGCCCGGGCTGCTGCTGTCCGCGCCCGCCCCGAAGGGCCTGTTCTGATGCGCACCGCGGCGCACTCGCGCGCCACCGCATCCCGCACAACGGCGGGGATGCCGGGCGACACCCCGCATCCGCCGGCGCGTGCCCGGCGTGTCGGCCGTGAGATCCGCCGTTGTGCACTCACCGGGGGAGCCGCACCCACCGGGGGAGCCGCACCCGTCGCGCAGGAGGAGAACTGATGCTGTACGCCACGACGAGTCCGGCCGAGAAGCGGCGGCTGCTGCGCGAACGCCTCGCCTCGGGTGAACTGCTGCGGATGCCGGGGGCCTTCAACCCGCTGTCGGCCCGGCTCATCGAGCGCAAGGGCTTCGACGGGGTCTACATCTCGGGAGCGGTGCTGGCCGCCGACCTGGGGCTGCCCGACATCGGCCTGACCACCCTCACCGAGGTCGCCGGACGCGGCGCCCAGATCGCCCGGATGACGGAACTGCCCGCCATCATCGACGCCGACACCGGCTTCGGCGAACCGATGAACGTGGCCCGCACCATCCAGACGCTCGAAGACGCCGGTATCGCCGGGGCGCACATCGAGGACCAGGTGAACCCCAAGCGCTGCGGTCACCTCGACGGCAAGTCGGTGGTCGACGAGAGCACGGCGCTGGGGCGCATCCGCGCCGCCGTCGACGCCCGCCGGGACGACAACTTCCTGGTGATGGCGCGCACCGACATCCGCGCGATCGACGGACTGGACGCGGCCATCGACCGCGCGAAGGCGCTCGTGGATGCGGGAGCCGACGCCATCTTCCCCGAGGCGATGCGCACGCTCGAGGAGTTCGCCGCCGTCCGTGCCGCCGTCGACGTGCCGATCCTGGCCAACATGACCGAGTTCGGGAAGAGCGAGCTGTTCTCGGTCTCGCAGCTCGAGAGCGTGGGCATCAACATCGTCATCTGGCCGGTGTCGCTGCTGCGCATCGCGATGGGAGCGTCGGGCCGCGCGCTCGACGAGCTGACCGCCCAGGGGCATCTGCGCGAGAAACTCGACGAGATGCAGCATCGCGCAGATCTCTACGATCTGATCGACTACGAGCAGTACAGCCGGTTCGACAACGACATCTACACGTTCACGGTCGAGCGCTGACGCGCAGCCGAAACGCCACCACGAGGGAGTGACATGACCGAGCAGACCGACATCCGCAAGGGACTGGCCGGCGTCGTCGCCGATGAGACCGCCATTTCGAAGGTCAATCCGGAGACCAACTCGCTGCTGTACCGCGGCTACCCGGTGCACGAGCTGGCCGCGACGCAGTCGTTCGAGGCCGTGGCCTACCTGCTGTGGCACGGAGAGCTGCCCACCGGCGACCAGCTCGCGGAGCTGCGGCGCACCGAGCGGGCGCACCGGCCGCTGAGCGCGGCCGTGCAGTCCGCGATCGAGCTCGTGCCGCTGGACGCCCACCCGATGGATGAGGTGCGCACCGCCCTCAGCCTGCTGGGCGCCGCCGACCTCGCGGGCACCGGTTCGGTGCTCGATGCGAGCGGAAGCACCGAGCAGAACCTCGAGCGCAGCGTGCGGCTGTTCGCGGCACTGCCGGCGATCGTCGCGTACGGGCAGCGACGACGGCGCGGGCAGGTGCCGGTGCCGCCGCGCGACGACCTCGACTACGCGGCCAACTTCCTGTGGATGACGTTCGGCACCGAACCCGATCCGGTCGTCGTCGACGCGTTCAACCGCTCGATGATCCTCTACGCCGAGCACTCGTTCAACGCCTCGACGTTCACGGCGCGCGTGGTCGCCAGCACGCTCAGCGACATCCACTCGGCCGTCGTCGCCGCGGTCGGCGCGCTCAAGGGGCCGCTGCACGGCGGGGCCAACGAGGCGGTGCTGCACATCTTCGACGAGATCGGCGAGGCGGCGAACGTGTCGGCCTGGCTCGACGAGGCCCTGGCGAGCAAGCGCAAGATCATGGGCTTCGGCCACCGGGTCTACAAGCGCGGCGACTCGCGCGTGCCGACGATGAAGGCCGCGCTCGACGACCTGGTCGCCTTCTACGACCGCCCGGATGTCGCGGCGCTCTACGAGACGCTCGAGACCGAGTTCGTGAGCCGCAAGGGCATCTACCCGAACCTCGACTACCCCTCGGGCCCCGCCTACAGCCTCATCGGCTTCGACACCCCGACCTTCACGCCGTTGTTCGTCGCGGCCCGGGTCGTGGGGTGGACGGCGCACGTCATCGAGCAGTACGGCGCCAACGCGCTCATCCGACCGCTGTCGCTGTACGTCGGGGCGCCCGAGCGGCACATCGAGGGCTACGTGCCCGACGATGCCGTGCGCGAGGCAGCCGAGCGCCCGGAGGAGCAGGGATGACCTCGGTGCGCACGGCCGTCATCGTCGACGTCGTGCGCACGCCGTCGGGGCGCGGCAAGCCCGGCGGCGCCCTCAGCGGCGTGCACCCCGTCGACCTCGCGGCGGGGGTGCTGCGTGCGCTGCTCGAGCGCAACGGCCTCGATTCCGCCGGGATCGACGACGTGATGCTCGGATGCGTCAGCCAGGTCGGCGAGCAGAGCACGAACATCGCCCGTCAGGCGGTCCTCGCCGCCGGCTTCGCCGAGTCGGTGCCCGCGACCACGATCGACCGGCAGTGCGGGTCGAGCCAGCAGGCCGCCCACACGGCCGCGCAGGCGATCATGGCCGGCGTCGCCGACGTCGTCATCGCGGGCGGTGTCGAGTCGATGAGCCGGGTGCCGCTCGGGACGTCCGCGGCCGTCGCCGGCTCGCCGTGGTCGCCGCTCCTGGCCGAGCGGTATCCCGACGGGCTCGTCGGCCAGGGGGTGTCGGCCGAGCTCATCGCCGCGCGCTGGGGCCTCGACCGCGCACAGCTCGATGCGTTCGCCGCCACCTCGCACCGCCGGGCGGCGGCGGCCGCATCCGCCGGACTCTTCGACGGTCAGATCGTGCCGGTGGCGACGCCGGAGGGTGTCGTCTCGCGGGACGAGACGGTGCGCGCGGGCACCACGGCCGATGCGCTCGCCGCCCTGGCCCCGGCGTTCCGCACCGACGCGATGGCAGCGCGGTTTCCCGACCTCGACTGGCGGATCACCGCGGGGACCTCGTCGCCGCTGACGGACGGGGCCTCCGCCGCCCTGATCATGAGCGAGGAACGGGCGAGCGCGCTCGGGCTCACCCCGCGAGCGCGGTTCCACGCCTTCTCGGTGGTCGGCGACGACCCGCTGATGATGCTGACCGGGCCGATTCCTGCGACCCGCCGCATCCTGGAGCGCAGCGGGCTGACGATCGACGACATCGACGCCTACGAGATGAACGAGGCCTTCGCCTCGGTGCCGCTCGCGTGGGCGGCCGAGGTGGGCGCCGATCCCGACCGGATGAACGCCTGGGGCGGCGCGATCGCCCTCGGCCACGCCCTGGGATCGTCGGGGACGCGGCTGCTCGGGACGCTCCTCGCGACCCTCGAGCACACCGGCGGGCGCTACGGCCTGCAGACGATGTGCGAGGGCGGCGGCATGGCCAACGCCCTGATCATCGAACGGCTCTGACGCGCCGTTTTCGCCGGTGACGCCCTGCCGCCGGGAGGGTGCCCCGTGCCACGATGGGCAGATGAGCTCCTACGAGACGATCCTGACCGAACAGCGTGGTCGCGTCGGATGGATCACCCTCCACAGGCCCAAGGCGCTGAACGCCCTCGATTCCGTCCTGGTGGGCGAGCTGGCCGACGCGGTCGCCGCCTTCGATGCGGATGAGGGCGTGGGCTGCATCGTGATCACGGGCAGCGAGCGGGCCTTCGCCGCGGGCGCCGACATCACGCAGATGGCCGACAAGGGTCCCCGCGACATGCTGATCGACAGCCCGTTCGCGCCGCTCGAAGCGGTGGCCCGCGCACGCACGCCGCTCGTCGCCGCCGTCGCCGGCTACGCCCTCGGGGGCGGGTGCGAGCTCGCGATGATCTGCGACGTGATCCTGGCCGCCGACACCGCGGTGTTCGGGCAGCCCGAGATCAACCTCGGCGTGATCCCCGGCCTCGGCGGAACGCAGCGGCTGCCGCGCGCGATCGGAGCGTACAAGGCGGCGGAGCTCGTGCTGACCGGGCGCACGATGTCGGCCGAGGAGGCGGAGCGTGCCGGGCTCGTCTCGCGGGTCGTGCCCGCGGCCGACCTGCTCGAGGACGCCGGGGCGACCGCGGAGCTGATCGCGTCGAAGTCGCTGCCGGTGGTCTACGCCGCGAAGGAGGCCCTGCGCGCAGCGCGCGAGACCTCGCTCGCCGAGGGGCTCCGCTTCGAACGGCAGACCTTCGCGGGGCTGTTCGCCTTCGAGGACCAGAAAGAGGGCATGGCCGCCTTCCGCGAGAAGCGCGCGCCTGAGTTCCGTCATCGCTGACACTCGGTGTCTCGCCGCATAGACTCGTCTCGTCGAAGGAGCCACAGCGCATGAAGATCGTCGTCCTCGTCAAGGAGGTCCCCGACACGTACGGGGAACGCGTCCTGAACCTCGAAACCGGCCTCGCCGATCGTGATGCGAGCGACCGCGTCATCGATGAGATCGGGGAGCGGGCCCTCGAGGTCGCGCTCTCGTACGCGGATGCGCACGCGGGCACCGAGATCGTGGTCGTGTCGATGGCGGCGGAGGCGGCATCCGCGACGGTGCGCAAGGCCCTCGCGCTGGGTGCCGGGTCCGCCGTGCAGGTGGTCGACGAGGCGCTGGTCGGGGCCGACCTCGGTCTCACTGCCGACGTGCTGGCCGCCGCCATCCGGCGCACGGGGTTCGACCTCGTGATCGCCGGCAACCAGTCGACCGACGGGTCGGGCGGCGTGATGGCCGCGATGGTCGCGGCGCATCTGGGGGTGGCGCACGCGACCGGGCTCTCGCAGGTCGAGATCGGTGACGGCGTCGTGACCGGAACACGCGTCGGCGACGACGCGACCCGGGCCGTGTCGGCGGATCTTCCCGCCGTGATCTCGATCACCGAGGCCCTGCCGGACGCCCGTATGGCCAGCTTCAAGGGCGTCATGGCGGCCAAGAAGAAGCCGTTCGAGACGCTCTCGCTCGCCGACCTCGGCATCGAGGCGGATGCCGCCGCCACGCCCTGGTCGATTGTCACGGCGATCGCGGCGAAGCCCGCCCGCGCCGCCGGCACCACCATCGTCGACGAGGGGGAAGCGGGCCGTGCGCTCGCCGACTACCTCATCCAGAACCGTCTCGTCTGAGAGGACTCGCCGTGCCTGACGCCGCCGATTCGATCCTCGTCCTGCTGGAGCGCACCGCATCCGGCGTGCTCGCGCCCTCGGGTGCCGCGCTGCTGGGCGCCGCCGCGCGCGTGGGTGCTCCCGTGGCGCTCATCGTGGGCGACGCCGACCTCGCCGCGCAGGCGGGGGAGTGGGGTGCCGCGCGTGTGCTCGTGGCCCCGCCCGTGCCGGACGTGCTCGGCGAGGGCGTCGTGGATGCGCTCGCGGCCGCGGTGGCGCGCGTGGACCCCGCGGCGGTGCTGATCTCGCACTCCGTCGAAGGGCGCGACGCGGCCGCCGGTCTCGCCGTCCGCTCGCGCGCTGCCCTCGCGGTCGACGCGATCGGGGTCGACCGCGACGACGAGGGGATCCTCGCGCAGCACTCCGTCTACGGCGGGGCGTACACCGTGACCTCGGCCGCGACGTTCGGTCCGCTCGTGGTCACCGTGCGCCAGGGCGCGGTCGAGCATCGTGCCGAGCCCGCGGCCGATCCCGCCGTGGAGGCGCTGGAGGCGGACGCCTCCGGGGCGCCGGTCGCGACCCTCGTGTCGGTGGAGCCGAGCGTCGCCGTGTCGTCCCGCCCCGAGCTGCGCGGCGCCACGCGCGTCGTCGCCGGAGGCCGCGGGCTCGGGTCGGCCGAGAAGTTCGTGCTGGTCGAAGAGCTCGCCGACGCGCTGGGCGCGGCGATCGGTGCATCGCGGGCCGCCGTCGATGCCGGCTACATCCCGTACGCGCATCAGGTGGGTCAGACCGGGGTGTCGGTGTCTCCGCAGCTGTACGTGGCGCTCGGGATCTCGGGGGCGATCCAGCACAAGGCCGGGATGCAGACGGCCAAGACGATCGTCGCCATCAACAAGGACGCCGACGCGCCGATCTTCCAGATCGCCGACTTCGGGGTGGTCGGCGATGTGTTCACCGTCGTGCCGCAGCTGATCGAGGCCCTCGCGGCGAAGAAGGCCTGAGCGTGACGACAGGTTCCCTGCGACGCGGGCTCCCGCGCGTGCCGGGCGGCGAGCCCTGGCCCCCCGCCGGCGTCGTGCCCGTCGCTGGTGGCGCGGCGGGTGCTGGTGCTGGTGGCGTGGAGGGTGCTGGTGCTGGTGCTGGTGCGAGTGCTGGTGGCGTGGAGGGACCTGGTGCTGTGCGCGGTGCCGGTGCCGATGCGTCGCCCGCAAACCCTGCTCACTCGTCGCAAACGCCGGGTGTCGCAGCGCCGGACCCGGCATTCGCGACGAATGAGCAGGGGGGTGGGCGCGCGGGGCAGCAGCGCCTGCGCCAGGGACTTCCGCGCGTGGCGGGCGGCGAGCCGTGGCCGCCGGCGGGTGTCGATGCGACGCCGGCCTCGCCAGCGTCGGCGCCCGCGGCATCCGTACACCCGGAGCCGACGCACCCGGAGTTGGATGTGCCCGTACCCGACGCGGCCGGGGCGGATGCGCCCGCCCGCGACGTCGCGGGGGCGACGGTGCCCATCCCATCCGTTCCGTCGTCGCATACGTCGGGTGCCGCACCCGCGGACCCTGCTTTTGCGGCGAGCGGGGTGGGGGATGCGGCGGCGCTGCGACGCGGGCTTCCCCGCGTGGCGGGCGGCGAGCCGTGGCCGCCCGCCGGCGATGCCCGCCCCGGGCCACGCGCCTCGGGCCTTGCGGTTCCTCCCACGGCGTCTCCCGCGAGCCCCGCGACACCCCCGCCCCCTGCTGACTCGTCGCAGATGCAGGATGCGGCGGCGCAGGACCCTGCGTTTGCGACGAGTGAGCAGGGTGGGGCACAGGCACAGGCACAGGCACAGGCACAGGCACAGGCACAGGCACCGGCACCGGCACCGGCACCGGCACCGGCACCGGCACCGGCACCGCAGGAGCAGGCGCTGGTGGTGGGCGGGGAGGGGCTGGCGCCGCTGCCGTTCACGCCCACGGTGTTCCCGGGGCGGTACGCGCGGGTGGCGACGGCGCCGCGGGTCGAGCCGCGGCGATACGGTCCGTTCACGCGCGGGCAGTGGGTGGGCGCGGTCGTGGTGGCCGGCGCCGGACTGCTGTTCGCCGCGGCGATGGTCGTCTTCGCGACGCGGTGGATGCTGTCGCTCGAGCCCCTGCGCGACTTCCTCATCACGTACCCCGGCGAGTACCACCTGCCCGCGTCCGCGCCGGTCGGCATCCCCGCCTGGCTCGGCTGGCAGCACTTCCTGAACGCCTTCTTCCTGCTGCTGATCATCCGCTCGGGACTGCAGGTGCGCCACGAGAAGCGCCCCGCAGCGTTCTTCGCCCGCCGCGGCAGCAAGAAGAGCAAGATCAGCCTGTCGCTGTGGTTCCACCAGGCGCTCGACGTGCTGTGGATCACCAACGGTCTCGTCTTCGTGGTGCTGCTGTTCGCGACGGGGCAGTGGATGCGGATCGTGCCGACGAGCGTCGAGGTCTTCCCGAACGCGCTCTCGGCGGTGCTGCAGTACGCCTCGCTCGACTGGCCCACCGAGAACGGCTGGGTGAACTACAACAGCGTCCAGCAGCTCGCGTACTTCACGGTGGTCTTCGTCGCCGCCCCGCTGGCCATCGTCACCGGCGTGCGGATGTCGGGGATCTGGCCGAAGAACGCGACCGCCCTCAACCGCCTCTACCCCGTGGAGTGGGCGCGCAAGGTGCACTTCCCGGTCATGCTGTTCTTCGTCGCCTTCATCGTGGTGCACGTCGCCCTGGTCTTCGCGACCGGTGCGCTGCGCAACCTCAACCACATGTACGCGGCGCAGGGGTCGCCCGACCCCACCGCCTACGCCGACAACTGGACCGGATTCTGGATCTTCGTCGCCGCCACGGTCGTCATGGCCGCCGGCTGGGTCGCCGCGCGGCCCATGGTGCTGGCTCCCATCGCCCGCCTGTTCGGCACCGTCACCCAGCGCTGACCCCCCCGCCCCACGCGGAACCGCCCCCATCCCGAGCGGGGATGAGGGCGGTCCGACGTCAGCGGGGGTCAGCGGGTGAAGCGCACCTCGGTGAGCGTCTCGCCGAGGAAGGGCTCGGTGTGGGTCGCCCCGTCGAGCGTGAAGCCGTTGCGTGCGTAGAAGCGGTGCGCACGGGGGTTGTCCTCGGCGACCCAGAGGTACACCTCTTCGCCCTCGTCGACAGCGGCGTCGAAGAGCTTCTGGCCGATTCCGGTGCCGTGCCACGCGTCCAGCAGGTAGATGAAGTACAGCTCACGCGTGCGCGGCGCGTCGCGGTCGCGCGCCGGGCCGGAACCGGCGAATCCCACGATCTCGCCGCCGACGAGCGCGGCGCTCATGCGGAAGTCCTCGCCCTGCGACGCCCAGTGCGTCCAGAGCTCGGCGAGCCTGCGGGGCGAGACGCGCTCCAGTGCGGCCTTGCTGATGAGGTGGTCGTAGGTCTCGTGCCAGCAGGTGGCGTGAACGCGCCCGAGGGCTTCGGCGTCCACATCCCGAACGGGCCGGACGATGACGTCGGCGGAGATCTCGGCTTCCATGGCCAGACTCTACGCGCGGGTCGGAGCCACCGGAAATCCGCGCCGAGCGTCGTCCGCGACGGCCAGAGACGGGCCGGATGCGGCCGCATCCGACTGTCGGAAACGTACAACCGACTGCCGCACATCGTGCACGGCATCTACGATCACTCGTCGTGAACGTGATCTGGCGCACCCTGTTGCAGCTCGCCCTCTCGCGGCGGAAGTTCCGTCGCCACGGTGCGATGAACTCTCTCGACGTCGGCCGCATCCGCCTGACGACCCTGCCCACCGACCTGGATGTGGTGGGCCACATGAACAACGGCCGCTACCTGTCGCTGTTCGACCTGGGCCGCTTCGACCTGCTCATGCGCACCGGTCTGTGGGACCTCATGCGCGAACGCGGCTGGTATCCGGTCGTCGCGAACGCGACCATCAGCTTCCGACGGTCGTTGCAGCCGTGGCAGCGCTTCGTGATCGAGTCGCGCGTGATCGCCGCCGACGAGCGGGCGGTGTACCTCGAGCACCGTGCCGTCGTGAAGGGCGACATCTACGCGCGCCTGGTCGTGCGCGGACGCTTCGTGCGTCGGGCCGGGGGCGTGCTGCCGATCGCGGAGCTGTTCGAGGCGATCGGGCAGGACCCCGCCGAGATCCCCGCGCCCGAGGAGTGGATGCTGCGCTGGGCGGAGGACGTCGCGCTGCCCTCCGCGCGCACCCCCGCCCCCAGCGTCTGGTCCTGACCCGCGACCCGGCGGCGCCCCCCCGCCCCCCCCGGCAACCCACCGCGCCCGTCGGCGGGGCGCGTCGCCGCGGGGCGGGACGGGCGCCGACATAGGCTGATCGCATGTCTCCCAGCGCCGACGCGGAAGCGCCACGAGCGCCCCAGTCCGCCTCCCTTGCCGACGACGCCGTGGCGCTCGCGCGCCGGTGGGTGACCGAGGCGGCGGACGCGCACGTCGACCCCGCGGCGGAGCGGCTGGCGGGCGTCCTGCGCGACCCCTCCGGCCTGCCGTTCACGATCGGATTCGTCGACGGCGTCATGCGCCCCGAGAGCCTCGCGGCTGCCGCCGCGAACCTCAGCCGGGTCGCCCACCTCGTGCCGGACTTCCTGCCCTGGTACCTGCGCTCCGCGGTGCGCGTCGGCGGCGCCGTCGCCCCGGCCGTCCCCGCCCCCGTCGTGCCCATCGCGCGTCGCGTGCTGCGCGACATGGTCGGCCACCTCATCGTCGATGCCCGCACCGAGAAGCTGGGCCCCGCCCTCGCGAAGCTCCGGCAGTCGGGCGCGCGGTTGAACCTCAACCTGCTCGGCGAAGCCGTGCTGGGGGAGAAGGAGGCGGCACGCCGCCTGGAGGGCATCCACGAACTCGTGCGGCGCCCCGACGTCGACTACGTCTCGGTCAAGGTGTCGGCCATCGCCGGGCACATCTCGATGTGGGCGTTCGACGAGGTCGTCGAGCGCGTCGTCGAACGCCTGCTGCCGCTGTACCTCAGCGCCCGCGCCGACGGCACGTTCATCAACCTCGACATGGAGGAGTACCGCGACCTCGACCTGACGATCGCGGTGTTCACCCGCATCCTCGAGGACGAGCGGTTGCAGCAGCTGGATGCGGGTATCGTGCTGCAGGCCTACCTGCCCGACGCCCTACCCGCGCTGCAGGAGCTCACCGCCTGGGCGCGCCAGCGCGTCGCCGCCGGGGGAGCGTCGATCAAGGTGCGTCTCGTCAAGGGCGCGAACCTCGCGATGGAGCGGGTGGATGCGGTCATGCACGACTGGCCGCAGGCGCCCTACGACACCAAGCTCGACACCGACGCGAACTACCTGCGCTGCCTCGACTGGGCGCTCCAGCCGGAGCGCACCGACGCGGTGCGACTGGGCGTCGCCGGCCACAACCTGTTCGACGTGGCGTACGCGTGGCTGCTGGCGGGCGAGCGCGGCGTGCGCGATCGCATCGACATCGAGATGCTGCTCGGGATGGCGCAGGGCCAGGTCGAGGCGGTGGCGCGCGAAGTGGGCGCCGTGCTGCTCTACGTCCCCGTGGTGCGCCCCGACGAGTTCGACGTCGCGATCAGCTACCTCGTGCGGCGACTCGAGGAGAACGCCTCGTCGGAGAACTTCCTCTCGGCGGCCTTCGACCTCGACGGCGATGCCGACCTCTGGTCGCGCGAGGAGGGCCGCTTCCGCAGCTCGCTCGAGCGATCCGCCGATGCGGCGCTCCGGGTCGGACCTCGCCGCGTCCAGGACCGCGCGGCGCGCGGGGCGGAGGGCGGCGAGCCCTCGATCCTGCGCGATCCCGCTCCCACGCAGGAGGTCGCGGGCCTCACGCAGGCGGTGCTCGGCATCGCCGCCGAGCGTCGTTCGGAGGATGCGCGCTCCGTGCTGTTCGGCGGGGCGGACTTCGTCGAGACCGCGGTCTTCGCTCCGCGGGAGTCGGAGGAGCGCGTGCACGGCGCCCCGGGCTTCCGCAACACCCCCGACTCCGACCCGGCTCTGCCCGCCAACCGGGCCTGGGCGCGCGACATCCTCGCCCGTATCGACACCTCGTCGGCCGGCGACGAGACCATCGCCGCCGCGCACGTGGCCGATGACGCACGGCTCGAGCAGATCGTCGCGCGCGTCCGCGACGGCGCCGTCACCTGGGGCGGCCTCGCCGCCGCCGACCGCGCGGTCGTCCTGCTCGCCGCGGGCCGGATGCTGGAGGAGCGTCGCGCGCAGCTGATCGAGGTCGCCGCCTCCGAGACGGGCAAGGTGCTCGCCGAGGCCGACGTCGAGGTCAGCGAGGCCGTCGACTTCGCGAACTACTACGCCTCGACCGCGCGCGAACTCGATCGAGTGGCGGGCGCCGTGTTCGTGCCGGCCCGGGTGACCGTGGTCGCCCCGCCCTGGAACTTCCCGCTCGCGATCCCCGCCGGCGGTGTGCTGGCCGCCCTCGCCGCGGGATCGGGCGTCGTCTTCAAGCCCGCCCCGCAGGCCCGCCGCTCGGCCGCGGTGGTGGCCGAGGCGCTGTGGGATGCGGGTGTGCCCCGCGATGTGCTCGCCCTGGTCGACCTCGATGAGGGGGCGCTCGGCGAGCGTCTGATTTCGCACCCGGACGTCGACCGGGTCATCCTCACGGGCGCGTGGGAGACGGCGCAGCTGTTCCGCTCCTGGCGGGCCGATCTGCCGCTGCTCGCCGAGACGAGCGGCAAGAACGCGATGATCGTCATGCCGTCCGCAGACCTCGACCTCGCCGCATCCGATCTGGTGCGCAGCGCCTTCGGGCACGCCGGGCAGAAGTGCTCCGCCGCGTCGCTCGCGATCCTCGTCGGGCCGGTGGGGCGCTCCGCGCGGTTCGCGCGACAGCTCGTCGACGCGACGCGGTCGCTGCGGGTCGGGCCTCCGTCGGACCCCTCGGCCGAGGTCGGGCCGGTCATCGAGACGCCGCGCGGGAAACTCGCCTGGGCGCTGTCGACCCTCGACGACGGCGAGAAGTGGCTCATCGAGCCGCAGGAGGTCGACGCCGGCCCCGAGCTCGCCGGTCGTCTCTGGACCCCCGGCATCCGCACGGGCGTCGCACCGGGATCGCGCTTCCATCGCGAGGAGTTCTTCGGCCCGGTGCTGGGCATCATGCACGCGAGTTCGCTCGCGGAGGCGATCGAGTTGCAGAACGCCGTCGCCTACGGTCTGACGGCGGGGCTGTACACGCAGCATCCCGACGATCTCGCGCTCTGGCTCGACGGTGTCGAGGCCGGCAACCTGTACGTCAACCGCGGGATCACCGGGGCGATCGTGCAGCGGCAGCCGTTCGGCGGGTGGAAGCGCTCCTCGGTGGGCGCGGGGACGAAGGCCGGCGGGCCCAACTACCTCGTCGGACTCGGCTCCTGGCGCCCCACGGCCGCGACCGGATCGACGACCCTGCACCTGCGGGGGCTCGACTCGCGCATTACCGCCATCATCGAGGCGGCTCAGCCCTCGCTCGACTACGACCGTTTCGAGTGGTTGCGCCGGGCGGCGCTGTCGGATGCCGTGGAGTGGGACCGGGAGTTCGGGCGCATCAAGGACGTCTCGCAGCTCGGGGTGGAGCGCAACCTCTTCCGTTACCGTCCGGTGGACGTCGCCGTGCGGGCGGTGGAGGGTGCGGGCCTGCAGGAGGTCCTGCGCGTAGCGATCGCCGGTCTCCGCGCCGGTTCGTCGTTCACCCTCAGTGTGGATGCGGGGCTGCCGCCGACCGTGCGCCGCTCGCTCACCGACAGTGGCATCACGGTGCACGTCGAGACCGACGCCGAATGGATCGAGCGGGCCACGCGCGCCGCGGTGGACGCGTTCGTCACCGGCGCGGCCCCCACCCGGGCGCCGCGGGCGCGGCTGATCGGTCCGGCCGCGCAGACGGCGCAGCTGCACCGGGTGCTCGCCGAGGCCGTGGCGGGGGACCCTGACCTCGCGATCTACCCGCAGCCGGTGACGACGGCCGGACGCCTCGAGCTGCTGCCGTTCCTCCACGAGCAGTCGATCAGCATCACCGCACACCGCTTCGGCAACCCCGACGACTGGTCCGAAGCCGCCATCTGAGCCGGCGCGCCGGCCCTACTCGCGGGCGCGCAGGTCTCGGCGGGTGAGGGGCGGTGCGGCGCCGCCGGCGGCGGTGCGCACCGGGCCGGTGTCGGGCCCGACGAGGGCGCCGGTGGTCGCGGCCGCTTCGGCGGCCAGCACGGCGGCGTCGTCCGCGGCCTCCTGCAGGGCGGACTTGTCGCGCAGCGGCGGCGTGCGGAAGAACAGCGACAGCACGAACGCCAGCAGCACCACGCCCAGCGCCACGCGGTACACCGCCACGGCGGAGTCGTTGAAGCCGACGAGGATCGGCTTCGCCAGTCGTGCGTCGGCGCCCGTGAGGAACGATGTGTTGTCCATGACGCTGCCGTCGAGCGAGCCGTCGCCGTCTCCGGTCATGGCCTCTTCGACCTGCGGCACGACCGATGCGACGAACGCCGCACGCTGCGCGTCGTTCGACAGGTCGACGGATGCAGCGGCCGCGGCATCCGTGAGGTTCGCCACGATCGGGTCGTAGATCGTGGTCATGATGCCGGCGTTCGCGGGCGCCCCGGCGACCGCCGGATCGAGCGCGGCGTCGAGCGCGCTCGTGAGCGTCGCCTCGTCGCGGAACGAGCTCTGGATGTTGGAGGGCACGAGCGTGAACAGCAGCGACAGCAGCACGGCCGTGCCGAGGGTGCCACCGATCTGCCGGAAGAACGTCGACGCGCTCGTGGCCACTCCCATGTCGCGCAGCCCCACCGAGTTCTGGCTGGCGATCGTCAGGGTCTGCATGAGCTGCCCGAGACCCAGCCCCAGCAGCAGCATCGCGCACGCGAGGAACCAGTACGAGCCGCCGGCCTGCGCGAACGTCAGCCAGAGGTAGCCGCCGGAGAGGAACGCGGTGCCGAGGATCGGGAACATGCGATAGCGGCCGGTGCGGGCGATGATCTGGCCGCTCGCGATCGACGCGATCATGAGCCCGAGGATCATCGGCAGCATCTGGAACCCGCTCTCGGTGGGCGTGGCTCCCAGCACGAGCTGCAGGTAGAGGGGGAGGGTGAGCATGGCGCCGAACATCCCGAAGCCGACGAGCACGCCGATGACGGTCGCCATCGAGAACGTGGGCGAGCGGAACAGCGTGAGCGGGATGAGCGCGTCGCTCTTCATGGCCCGCTCGACGAGGATGAACGCGACCACCCCGACGGCGCCGACCACGTAGCAGGCGATCGAGAGGGGAGAGGTCCACCCCCACTCCCGGCCCTGCTCGGCCACCAGCAGGAGCGGGACGAGGGCGGTGATCACGAACGTCGCGCCCCACCAGTCGATCCGCACCGAGTCGCGCGGGTGGTGCGGGATGTGCAGGAACATCGAGACGATGACCAGGGCGATGATGCCGATGGGCACGTTGATGAGGAAGACCCAGCGCCATCCCGCGATCCACAGGATCTCGGGGGATCCCGAGAAGAGCCCGCCCACCAGGGGGCCGATGACGCTCGATATGCCGAAGACGGCGAGGAAGTACCCCTGGTACTTGGCGCGCTCGCGGGGCGCGAGGATGTCGCCCATGATCGCCAGCGGCATCGACATGAGGCCGCCGGCGCCGAGCCCCTGCACCGCGCGGAAGGCGGCGAGCTGCACCATGTCGGTCGAGAAGCTGGCCAGCACGGAGCCGAGGATGAAGATGACGATCGCGAAGAGGAACAGCGGTCGGCGCCCGAAGATGTCGGAGAGCTTGCCGTAGATCGGGGTCGAGATCGTCGACACGATGAGGTACGCGGTCGTGACCCACGCCTGCAGGCTCAGCCCGTCGAGGTCGTCGCCGATCGTGCGGATCGCGGTGCCCACGACGGTCTGGTCGAGGGCGGAGAGGAACATCCCCGCCATCAGGCCGAAGATCACCAGCAGGATGGCGCGATGCGTCATGACCGGCTGGCCGGCGGGTGCGGTGTGCGACATGACGACTCCGGTGGGTGAGGAGGAAGTTGACATTCCGCAACGAACGGAACGACTCATGCTAGACCCGCCGGAGCGAGTACAACGTTGTACAGTGTGCGAAAGGGGGTGGGCATGACGCCGACGTTGCACGATGTGGCCCGTCTGGCCGGCGTGTCGATCAAGACGGTCTCGAACGTCATCAACGACCACCCCAACGTGCGGTCCACGACCCGTGCCCGGGTCGAGCACGCCATCGCCGAGCTGGGCTACACGCCCAACCTCACCGCCCGCAATCTGCGCAGCGGCCGCACCGGCGCCATCGCGTTGGCCGTGCCGGATCTGGGGCTCAGCTACTTCGCCGAGCTCGCCGCCATCGTCATCGAGGAGGCCGAGCGCCGCGGCGTCGTGGTGCTGGTCGAGCAGACCGGCGGCGACCGCGATCGCGAGATCGCCCTGCTGAAGAGCCCGCGGCTGAAGCTCACCGACGGCCTCATCTTCAGCCCCCTCGGCATGGGGCAGGAGGATGTCGGGCTGCTCGAGGTGCCCTATCCGCTGGTGCTGCTCGGCGAGCGCATCTTCGACGGCCCCGCCGATCACGTGACGATGCGCAATGTGGAGGCCGCGCGCGCGGCCACCGAGCACCTGATCGCCGCGGGCCGCCGACGCATCGCCGTCATCGGCGCGCACGACGGCGAGGTGATCGGCTCGGCAGGGCTGCGCCTGCAGGGCTATCGCGAGGCTCTCGAGGCCGCCGGCATCGCCTACGACGACGACCTGATCGGCTACACGACCCTCTGGCACCGCTCGAACGGCGCGCGGGCGATGCGCGACCTGCTCTCCCGCGGAGCGCCGTTCGACGCCGTGTTCGGGCTCAACGACACGCTGGCGCTGGGCGCGATGCGCGCGCTGCAGGAGACGGGGCTGCGTATCCCGGCCGACGTGAGCGTGGTCGGCTTCGACGATCTGGATGAGGCGCAGTACTCCATCCCGTCGCTCACGACCATCGATCCGGGCCAGGACTGGATCGCGCGGACCGCGGTCGAGACGCTGCTGGCGAGAATCGCCGCGCCGGCAGAGCCCGCCCAGGCGCGGCTGCTGCTCGCGGATTTCCGCCTCGCCGAGCGCGAGTCGGCACCCGCGTCCTGAGCCCTCTTGACAGGGGGCGCCCGGCGGGGCATCATCCTGTTTACAACGTTTACTTTCTAACGTTGTAAAGCGAGTGCAGCGTGGCATCCCTTGCTGTGGCGCACCCGCATCCATCTCCGATAGACACCGGTGTCCACACCGCGAGAGGAAGCACGCAGCTCATGAAGTCCAAGGTCATCGCAGGCTTCGGCGTCGTCGCCGTCGCCGCAGCCGCTCTCACCGGATGCGCGGGGGGCTCCTCGTCCGCCGAGGCATCGTGCACGAACGAGATCGTGCACCCCGACGCCACCCAGGTCTCCGTCTGGGCCTGGTACCCCGCCTTCGAACAGGTCGTCGATCTGTTCAACAACACCCACGAAGACGTGCAGGTCTGCTGGACCAACGCCGGACAGGGCAACGACGAGTACACCAAGTTCTCGACCTCGATCGAGTCGGGATCGGGCGCGCCCGACGTCATCATGCTCGAGGCCGAGGTGCTCTCGAGCTTCTCCATCCGCGAGGCGCTCGTCGACCTGTCGGAGTACGGCGCCGACGAGGTGAAGGGCGACTACACCGAGGGCGCGTGGAAGGACGTCTCGAGCGGCGACGCCGTCTACGCCATCCCGGTCGACGGCGGCCCCATGGGCATGCTGTACCGGCAGGACATCCTCGACCAGTACGGCATCGCCGCCCCCACCACGTGGGCCGAGTTCGCCGACGCCGCACAGAAGCTGAAGGATGCGGGGGCGCCCGGCGTCCTGGCCAACTTCCCGCCGAACGGGCGCGCGTTCACGCAGGCGCTGTTCGCGCAGGCCGGCTCCGTGCCGTTCGAGTACGACAACGCCGCTCCCACCGACATCGCGATCGATGTGAACGACCAGGGCTCGAAGGACGTCCTCGCCTTCTGGCAGGACCTCGCCGACAAGGACCTCGTCGCGGTGGATGAGGCCTTCACCGCCGACTACAACACCAAGCTCGTCGACGGCACGTACGCGATCTACGTCGCGGCGGCGTGGGGCCCCGGTTACCTCCAGGGCCTCGAAGGCTCGGACGAGAGCGCCGTGTGGCGCGCCGCCCCCATCCCGCAGTGGGATGCCGCCGACCCGGTACAGGTCAACTGGGGCGGGTCGACCTTCGCGGTCACCTCGCAGGCCAAGGACAAGGAGGCGGCCGCCGTCGTGGCCAAGGAGATCTTCGGCACCGAAGAGGCCTGGAAGATCGGCATCGAGGAAGCGGCACTGTTCCCGCTGTGGAAGCCCATCCTCGAATCCGACTACTTCCGCGACCTGGAGTACCCGTTCTTCGGCGGGCAGCAGATCAACAAGGAGGTCTTCCTCCCCGCGGCCGCAGGCTACGCCGGCTTCACGTTCAGCCCGTTCCAGAACTACGCCTACGACCAGCTGCAGCAGGAGGTGACGGCGACCGTGGTGGACGGATCGAAGGATGCGGCCACGGCGCTCGACGACCTGCAGGCGACGCTCGAGCAGTACGCCACCGAGCAGGGCTTCACCCTCAAGTGACGCGCGGGTGGGTCGGCGTCCGCGTCGGCCCACCCCCTCCTTCCCCCCACTCCCGTCCCCTCCAGGAGACCCCATGACCACGCACGTCGTCGGCACCGAAGCCGGCACCGTCGCCCGACCGCGGCGGCGCGTGAGCGGTATCGTCCGGCGCCAGCGCGTCGGGTGGCTGTTCATCACGCCGTTCCTCGTCGTGTTCGCCGCGTTCCTCGTCTTCCCCCTCATCTACGCGTTCGGGATGAGCCTGTTCAGCTCGACCCTCGCGACCGGCACCAAGTTCGTCGGCATCGACAACTACCTGAAGGCGTTCTCCGACCCGCTGTTCATCGGCGGCCTCGGGCGGGTGGCGCTGTACGCCATCGTCATGATCCCCGCCCAGCTGCTCGTGGCCCTCGGCGCCGCCCTCGTGCTCGACAGCCTCTCGACGTGGCTCTCGAAGCTCTCGCGACTGCTGATCTTCGCGCCCTACGCCATCCCCGTGGTCATCGGCGCCCTCATGTGGAGCTTCCTCTACAGCCCCCGCTTCGGCCCGGCGAGCACCATCTTCAGCGTCTTCGGACTCGACGCGCCCAACTTCCTCGCGAGCGACTCGATCTTCTACAGCCTCGTGAACATCGTCACCTGGCAGTGGTCGGGCTACTACATGATCGTGATCTACGCGGCGCTGCGCTCCATCGACCCGGCCGTCTACGAGGCGGCGCGCATCGACGGTGCCAACGGCTGGCAGATCGCCACCCGCATCAAGGTGCCCATGATCTCGTCGTCGATGGTGATGGTCATCACCTTCGCGCTCATCGGCACGCTGCAGTTCTTCACCGAACCCACCGTGCTCCGATCGATCGCCTCCGGGGCCCTTCCCGCCGACTACACGCCGAACATGTACGCATACGCGCTCGCGTTCAGCTACAGCCAGTTCAACTACGCATCCACGATCGCCTTCTCGCTCGCGATCGTCGTGTTCATCGGATCGTTCGGGTTCCTGTTCCTGACCCGCAAGCAGAGCGGACTGAAGTGATGGCCATTCCCACCGCCGTGACCGACAGCACGCGCGCGGTCGTCACCGCCGACCGCAACCGCCTCACCCGCGACGCACGCCGCGACTTCCGTCGCAGCCGCCTCGCCGCGCAGGGCGGACGCCGCATCGGCTCGCACGTGCTGATCGTGATCCTCGCGATCTACTTCGTCATCCCGATCTGGTGGCTCTTCGTCGCCTCGACCAAGAGCACGGGCGGGCTGTTCTCGAGCCCCGCGTTCTGGTTCGACGACCCGATGCAGTTCTTCACCAACATCGCCGGACTCTTCGAGCACCAGGGCGGCATCTACTGGCGATGGCTCGGCAACTCGTTCATCTACGCCTTCGTCTCGGGCGTCGGCGCCACGATCGTCGCCGTGCTCGCCGGGTACGGCTTCGCGAAGTACCGCTTCCGCGGCCGCGGGTTCGTGTTCGGCATGATCCTCGGCTCCGTCATGGTGCCGCTGACCGCTCTCGTCATCCCGCAGTTCATGCTGCTGAGCCAGTACGGCCTCGTGAACACCGGCTGGGCCGTCATCCTGCCCTCGCTGCTGAGCCCGTTCGGCGTCTACCTCATGCGCGTCTACACGCAGGACTCGGTGCCGGACGAACTGCTGGAGGCCGCCCGCATCGACGGCGCCGGCGAGTGGCGCACGTTCACCACCATCGTGCTGCCGCTGCTGCGCCCCGCGATCGTGACCGTGCTCCTGCTCTCGATCGTCGGCACGTGGAACAACTTCTTCCTGCCGCTCGCGATGCTCACCAACCCCGACACCCTGCCCGTGACCGTGGGCCTCAACCGCTGGCTCGCGCTCTCGAACGCGGGAGCGGGCGGCGAGCAGGTCTGGAACCTCATCACCTCCGGCGCCTTCATCTCGGTGCTGCCGCTGCTGCTGTCCTTCCTGCTGCTGCAGCGCTATTGGCAGGGCGGGCTCACGCTCGGCAGCGTCAAATGACCGCGGGCCCCGCCGCATCCCTCTCCTCGAACACCTCTCAACGAACGGAACGCACAGTCATGCCCGACGCACGTCTCACCCTCGATCCCGCCTTCTCGATCGGCCCGATCCGGCGGGCGCTGTTCGGCGGGTTCGTCGAGCACCTCGGCCGCCACGTCTACGACGGCATCTACGAGCCCGGCCACCCCACCGCGGACGCCGAGGGGTTCCGCCAGGACGTGATCGACCTCGTGCGCGAGCTCGGCGTCGACACCATCCGCTACCCCGGAGGCAACTTCGTCTCGGGCTTCCGCTGGGAGGACTCGGTCGGTCCCGTGTCCGAGCGGCCGCGTCGCCTGGACCTGGCGTGGCACTCCACCGAGACCAATGAGGTGGGCCTGCACGAGTTCTCGTCGTGGCTCGAGAAGGTCGGCAGCGACCTCATGATGGCCGTCAACCTCGGCACCCGCGGCACGCTCGAGGCGATCGATCTGCTCGAGTACTCCAACATCCGCGGCGGGACGGCGCTCAGTGACCAGCGCATCGCCAACGGACGCACCGAGCCGTTCGATGTGCGGATGTGGTGCCTCGGCAACGAGATGGACGGCCCGTGGCAGCTCGGCCACCGCTCGGCCGAGGACTACGGCAAGATCGCCGCGCAGACCGCGAAGGGCATGCGTCAGCTCGACCCGTCGATCGAGCTCGTGGTGTGCGGGTCGTCGAGCGCCCACATGCCGACGTTCGGCGAGTGGGAGCGCGTCGTGCTGACCCACACCTACGACGACGTCGACCTCATCTCGTGCCACGCGTACTACGAGGAGAAGAACGGCGACCTCGACAGCTTCCTCGCCTCGGCCGTCGACATGGACGGCTTCATCGAGACCGTCGTCGCGACGGCAGACCACGTGGGCGCCGTGCGCGGATCGACCAAGAAGATCGACATCTCGTTCGACGAGTGGAACGTCTGGTACATCGACCGCTTCCACGGCGTCGACAAGATCGAGGGCATCGACAACTGGCCGATCGCCCCCCGTCTGCTCGAGGACGTCTACTCGGTGGCGGATGCGGTCGTCTTCGGCAGCCTCTTGATCTCGCTGCTGAAGCACGCCGACCGGGTCGCCAGCGCGTCGCTCGCGCAGCTCGTCAACGTGATCGCCCCGATCATGACCGAGCCCGGCGGCATCGCCTGGCGCCAGACCACGTTCTACCCGTTCTCGATCACCTCGCGCCTCGCGCGCGGCGAGGCGCTGCAGCTGAAGCTCGACGTGCCGAGCCACACGACCGAGGTCTACGGCGAGGTGCCGGTGGTCGACGCCGTGGCGACGCACGATGCCGAGGCCGGACGCAGCGCGGTGTTCCTGGTGAACCGCAGCCGCACCGAAGCCCTCGAGGTGACGGTCGACGTCGCCTCGCTCGGTGACGTGTCGGTGCTCGAGTCGCACACGCTCACGGACGACGACGTGTACGCCGCGAACACCCTCGAGGCCCCCGAGCGTGTGGCGCCGCATCCGAACGAGACGGCCACGGTCGCCGACGGCATCCTGACCCTGACCCTGCCCCCCGTCTCCTGGACCGCGATCTCCCTGGGCTGACCCCCGCGGGCTCCGGTTCCGGGTGCCCGGGCGTGCCGGAACGCCGAGACAGCACTTTCGCGCCGAAACCGTGGGTTAAACCCACCGTCTCGGCGCGAAAGTGCTGTCTCGCGGGTCCAGGGGCGGGGCGGGGCGGGGTCAGCGGGGCAGGCGGTTGAGCTTTCGGATCTGTCCATCGAAGGCGCGCGCCGGCACGAGGCGGCGCAGGATGCTGACACTCCGCGCCGTGCGGCCGGCCGCGGTCCGCACCGGCGGCGACCCCGCAGTGGCGACGTCGACGATCACCTTCGCGACGATGCTCGGTTCGTCGGCCGTGTGCATCGCGTCGGCGAGTACCTGCTGCGCGACGGCGCGGCGGGCGGCGTAGACCTCGATCGGCGCATCGCCCGCGAGGTTGTTCGCTTCGAACGAGGTGCGGGTGTATCCCGGCTCGACCAGGAGCGCCCGGATGCCGAACTCGCGCACTTCGTGGTCGAGTGACTCGGAGTACCCCTCGACCGCGTGTTTGGTCGCTGCGTACACGGCCATGTACGGCGCCGGGATGAGCCCCAGGACCGACGAGACGGTGATGATGCGCCCGTGCCCGGCCGCCCTCATGTGCGGGAGGACGGCATTCGTCATGCGGATGACGCCCAGCACATTGAGATCGAAGATCCTTCCCGCCTGCCCGACCGAGCTCTCCTCGGCCGCGGCCGTGAGTCCGATGCCGGCGTTGTTGACGAGAACGTCGATGCGTCCGAACTCGGTGACGACCTGATCGATGAGAGCCGTCACCGACGCATCATCGGTCACGTCGAGGTCGCGCAGTTCCACACCCTCGACCTGGTCTGCCGCTGCGGCGCGCCGGCTCGTGCCGATCACCGTGAACCCGGCAGACCTGAGTGCGCGGGCCGTCTCGCGCCCGATGCCCGACGCGGCGCCGGTCACAACCGCCACCCCGCGTCCGATGGTGCCTGCTCGACGGCCCGGTTCATTCGTGGACATGGTCTCTCCCTGAGGTCTCTTCTTCATATTACGATCGTCATATAAAAACATACCGCCCATACGAGAGGACCGAACCGTGCTGATCGCGCATCCGCCCACTCTGACCGAGGAGAAGGTCGGGGAGTTCCGCAGCCGTTTCGTTATCGAGCCGCTTGAGCCCGGCTTCGGTTACACCATCGGCAACGCGCTTCGTCGCAGCCTCCTGTCCTCCATTCCGGGTGCAGCGGTCACCAGCATCCGTCTCGACGGCGTGCTGCACGAGTTCAGCACCGTCCCGGGTGTGAAGGAGGATGTCACCGAGATCATCCT
>NZ_JBFBHG010000032.1:0-28825 GCF_040685095.1 Microbacterium sp. NPDC089189 | reverse complement strand
ACGTGGCGCGCACCCTCGACCGCGCGGGCGACGCGGTGCTGCGACTGCGCCCGGAGGCCGAGACGGCCTACACGGCGCGCATCGATGCGGCGGCCGCATCCACCCCCTGGATCCGCGGCGGGTGCGACACCTGGTACGTCGACGACCGCTCGGGCAGACTGACCTTGCTCTGGCCCGAGACCGTCGACGCGTTCCGCGCCCTGTTGGACGACGCCGACGGATCCGAATTCCGGACCGCCGGACACCCCCGCGACACCTCGCGGGCGAGAGGAGAGTCATGACCATCCCCCTGCGCTTCGGGTACAAGGCCTCGGCCGAGCAGTTCGCCCCCGATCAGCTCGCCGACTATGCGGTGCTCTCCGAGGAGATGGGCTTCGACTCGGTCTTCATCTCCGACCACTTCCAGCCGTGGATGCACGAGGGCGGGCATGCCCCGGCGGCCCTGCCGTGGCTGGGCGCCGTGGGCGCGCGCACCTCGCGCGTCATCCTGGGCACCTCGGTGCTCACACCCACCTTCCGCTACCACCCGGCCGTCGTGGCGCAGGCGTTCGCGACGCTCGGGGTGATGTTCCCGGGCCGCATCGTGCTGGGCGTCGGCACGGGCGAGGCGCTCAACGAGGTGACCCTCGGGCTCGACTGGCCCGACCCGCCCGAGCGCTTCCAGCGTCTCAAAGAGGCGATCACCCTCATCGAGAAGCTGTGGGCCGGCGAGCGCGTGACCTACGAGGGCAACTTCTGGCAGGTCACCGACGCCACCGTCTACGACCGTCCGACGACGCCGGTGCCGATCTACATCGGCGCAGCCGGCCCCGCGGCGACCAAGCTGGCCGGCCGCATCGCCGACGGATTCATCACGACCAGCGGCAAGGACCCGAAGCTCTACACCGACACGCTCCTGCCTGCGCTCCGCGAGGGTCTCGAGAAGGCCGGGCGCGCCGACGACGCCATCGACACGCTCATCGAGGTCAAGGTGTCGTACCACCCCGATCACGCCACGGCGCTGGAGAAGACCCGGTTCTGGGCGCCGCTGGCGCTGACGCCGGACGAGAAGACCGGCATCCACGACCCCATCGAGATGCAGCGCCGTGCCGCCGAGCTGCCGATCGAACGCGCCGCCTCCCGTTTCATCGTCTCGACCGACCCCGACGAGCACGTGGAGAAGATCGCCCGGTACGTCGACCTCGGCTTCCGCCACCTGGTGTTCCACGACCCCGGCGCCGATCAGGAGGAGTTCCTGCGCGCCTACGGCGCCGAGATCCTGCCGCGCCTGCGGGCCCGGTTCGGGGTGTGACCGACGCGGGAACCGCTGCGGGGATGGCCGCGTCGGTCTGGACGGTCGTCGTGCCGTTGAAGTCCGCCGCGGCCGGCAAGTCGCGCCTCGGCGTGGATGCCGCGCTGGTGCGCGCGATCGGCCTCGACACGGTCGCTGCCGCTGCCACGGCCGCCGCGGTCGTGTTGGTGACCGCGGATGCCGAGACCGCGCGGCAGGCCGCGGCGATCGACGGCGTGCGGGTCGTGACCGAGCCCGAGCCGCGCGGCATCGCGGCCGCGATCGAGCGAGGGCTCGCAGCGACGACGACGCCGCACCGGGCCGTGCTGCTCGGTGATCTCCCGGCGCTCCGCGGCCCCGATCTGACCGCAGCGCTCGACGCCGCCGCATCCCACGACCGCGCGGTCGTCGCGGATGCGGAGGGCACCGGATCGACCCTCGTCACCGCCGGCGCGGGCATCGTCTGGGCGAGTGCCTTCGGCGCCGACTCGTTCGCCCGTCACGTGGCGCTCGGATGCGTGCCGCTCGACATCCCGGCGACCTCGACCCTGCGCCGCGATGTCGACACCCCCGCGCAACTCGCCGCCGCCGCCGCACTGGGTCTCGGCCCCCGCACCCGCGCCGCCTCCCCCCACGCTTTTCCCGCCCGCCCGCGCTGAGCCACCCCGCCCGGCCCGCCCCGCCCTTCCACCCCACGCGAGCGCACGGCTTACCGCCGAGCGCACGACTTCGCCGCGCACGCACCCCGTGCACTCGACGGGATGTTGTGCACTCGGCATCAAGAAGCCCGCACAGTTGCCGACCCCGCACCTCAATGCCCGGCCGGCCCACGCCCCCGCACACGGCACCACTCCCCACCCCCAGCGCGCGACGCCATCCCCCGCACCCGCACCTGCACCCGCGCCTGCACCTGCACCTGCACCCGCACCCGCACCCGCACCGCGCACCCATCCACCCCACGCGAGTGCACGGCTTACCGCCGAGCGCACGACTTCGCCGCGCACGCACCCCGTGCACTCGACGGCAGGTCGTGCACTCGGGCTTCAAGAAGCCCGCACAGGTGCCGACCCCGACCCTGCACCTGCACCCGCACCCGCACCAGCACCAGCACCAGCACCAGCACCGCGCACCCATCCACCCCACGCCAGCGCACGGGTTACCGCCGAGCGCACGACTTCGCCGCGCACGCACCCCGTGCACTCGACGGGATGTCGTGCACTCGGGCATCACGCACTCAGCACCGCGCACCCAGCACTCGGGCATCTCGCACCCAGCACCCAGCGCACCCCGCGCACCCCGCTCACCCAGCGCACCCAGCACCCAGCACCCCACCGGGTACCCAGCACGCCGCCCGGGGGTCAGGCGCGGAGGGCGGTGGTGGCCAGGGCGGCGGAGGCGGGGACGTCGGTCATCCAGAGCGGGGCGACGACCGCGCGGATGCCGAGCGCGTCGACGGATGCCGCGGCATCCGCGTCTTCCTCGGCCACCAGCCACGCGTCGAGCACGCCGCCCGACGAACGCGCGCCGTAGTGCGCGGCGACGGCCGCCGCAGAGGTCTCGACGCCGATCGCGGTGAGGCAGACATCCGCCATCCCGCGCACCACGCGACCGCCGATGATCGGTGAGACGCCGACGACGCGGGCGGGCGTGGTGGCGAGGGCCTGACGGACACCCGGCACGGACAGGATGGGCCCGATCGACACGACGGGGTTCGACGGCGCGAGCAGCACCACATCGGCGTCGGCGATCGCCTCGACGACACCCGGCGCGGGCACCGACTGCTCGATGCCGGGGTTCTCGAACGCGGCGGGCTCGAGCGAGGCGCGGTGACGCGTCCACCACTCCTGGAAGTGCATCCGGGCGCCGTCTCGGAGCAGCACGTGCGTGTCGACCTCGGTGTCGGTCATGGGCAGCAGGCGCACGCCCAGCGGCCAGCGACGCGAGAGGCGATCGACCACCTCGGTGACGGTCGCTCCGTCGCGGAGCCACCCCGTCCGCGCCAGATGGGTGCCGAGATCGAGGTCGCCGAGGGTGAACCAGGGCCACCCCGCGCCCCATGCCTGCAGCTCCGCGTTGACGCGCTCGGTATCGCCGGCGCGGCCCCATCCGCGGACGGTGTCGTTCTGCCCGCCGAGCGCGTAGAGCACGGAGTCGATGTCGGGCTGCAGCCGCACGCCGCTCAGCCAGAGATCGTCGCCGGTGTTGACGACCACGGTCGCCTCGGGGGCGTCGAGGGCGGCGAGCGCCGCCCTCGCACCGAGCGTGAACTTCGCCCCGCCGACGCCACCGGCGAGGACGACGACGCGGGGCGGGACGGATGCGCTCATCGTCCCATCTTCCCAGCCGGCTCCGCTTCCCCGGCGCTCCGCCGGCCCGACGGGGCGACTATCCCCAGGGCGCACCGCGCGTGCCCACCTGTTGACAGAATGATCGGAGGGTTCCCGTAGGAGGAGGCGCGCATGAGCGACCGCATCACGATCGATTTCGACCGCGTCGCGCAATCGGTGCTCGCCGTGCAGCAGAGTGCGCAGGCCATCCACGAGGTCCTCGAGCAGTTGGATGCGGAGCTCGCCAGACTCGATAGCGCGTGGAAGGGCGAGGCCTACATCGCCTACGTCGGGATGCGCGCGCATTGGGAGGCGAACATGCGCGCCACGCAGCGTCGTCTGAGCGCCTACGCCGCCGTCATGGAACAGGCCGGCGGCGCGATCGCCGAGCAGGAACGCACCGTCGCACGGTCGTTCTGACACCGGCGCCCACGGTGCTCGACGAGACGTCGGAAGTCTAGGCTGGCCGCATGCTGCCGTTCGGAAAGAAGCGTCGCCAGAAGGATGCCCTCGACCGTGCCGCCGTGCGTCCCTCGTTCGAGGCCGCGGGCTGGCGGTGGGAGGATGCGACGCCGCCGCCGGCACTCGAGATCCAAGAAGCCGCCTTGCGCGTGCGGCCGCGAGAAGGGGCCATCTGGCCGACCGGAATGAGCGAGGTCGCCACCGGTGACGCGCACGGCTACCCCGCGACGGCAGGCCGACTCGTGGGCTATGAGTACGGCACGACGAACAGCGGCACGAAGTTCGGCCACCGCGTGGAGACGAACGTGCTGTGGCTCCGCCTTCCCGACGTCCTGCCCGAGATCCGATTCGGCGACGCGACGCTGTCACGGCGCGACGACCACGGGGTGCGGCTGCCTCCGCTGCCGCGTCCACCCTTCGGTCCCTCGGCGCGCTGGAGCGTCGAGGGGTTCATCCCAGCCTTCGCCGCCGACCTGCTCACTCCCGGCTTCGTGTCCGCGCTGGAAACGGCCCCCGAACGCACCCCCGTCGTGATCCGGGCCGGGCACATCCTCACCTATGGCTTCCCGACGCACGACCTGGTGGCGGTTCAGGCGCGCGCCGCCCTCCTCGCCGCGCTCCTGCAGCACGTGCCGGCGGCGGCGTGGGGCCGCGCCGACGCGTTGGTGGCCGGCACCGGTGTGTCACCGCGCGACGCGGAGGATGGTCCCGCACTGCGCCTGGACCACCGCCTCATCGCCCGGGACTGGAAGGGCCAGGGGCTGCAGAAGATCGACTGGCGGGAGACCCCGACCGCCGAGTACGCCGTGACGCTGTCGCACCGTGAGGCGGTCGACGTGTGGGAAGGACCGTCCGACGCGGAGCCCGGCCTGTCGATCGGCCTCGACGTCGCCGGCCTCCCGGTGACCCGGGCCCGCAACGTCTCCGGGGTGCCGACTGTCGCCTCCACGCTGGCGCGGGACTGATCCCGCCCGGCGTCAGCCCTCGCGCAGGTCGCTCTCGTCGCCGCGGAGCGCGGTGAGAGGTCCCGCAAGTCCGGTGCGGATCTCGGCGAGCATCGCCCCGCCCACGGCGCCGCCGTCCGCTTCCGCGACATCCTCGGCGGCGGACTCCTCCAGGTTCACCAGCGCCTGGCGCAGCGTCGCGGTCAGCAGCCGTGAAAGGCCGGCCGCTCCGAGATCGAGTCCACGCTGCTGGATGCGGACGTCCTCGAGCAGCCCGGCGGGACCGACCCGCACGGTCACCTCCCCGCGCAGGGATGTGGCGGACGCACCGCCCGTCTCCGCCCACCGTTGCTGCACGCGTTCGGCGGCGGCGCCCTGCTCGGCGGCACGCGCGTACTGGGCGCGGTGCTCGTCGACGAGGCGCTGGATGTCCTCGGGAACGCCGGCGACCTCGGGGCCCGTGTTCATCATCACCTGTTCTCGTAGTTGTTGGCGTGGGCGGTGTCGGCGGCCTGCACGATCGAAACCAGATCGATCGCATTCACATCGAACTTCTGCGCCGCGCGCAGCGCATCGCTCACGCCGCTGAGATCCACCGTGAAGATCTTCTGGAACTGGGTGAGCCGCGACACCACCTCGTCGATGCGGCGCATCACGTCGATGATCTTGTCGACCCACTCGGCCACCTGCGGCACCCGGCGGGCGATCTTCGCCGCGCACTGACCCACCACGACAGGGATGCCCACACCGACCGTGGCCAGCGCGATCACGACGGACTGGATGAGCTGCCCGACGAGATCCGAGATGATGGCCTTCACGATCTCGTAGACGATCTCCACGACCATCGCAGCCATCCGCAGGCCGTCGGCCACGCTGTGCGCGGCCTGAGACACCGAATCCACGATCTGTGTGAGTCCCTGCGCGAGCTTCTCGTATGCCTGCGCGGCCACACCCGTCCAGCTCGCCATCAGCGCCTGGATGGCGGGGTCGCGGGCATCGGCGACCTCCGCCAGCGCGGTGCCGAGGTTGTCCCATGTCTCCCCCAGTGCCCGCACCATCTCGGGACTGCCGGTCAGCAGTTCCAGCGCCTGGTGCAGCGGCGGCATGTAGTCGAGCAGGAAGGACGCACACGACGACGCAAGAGTCGCGATCGGGTTGACCATCATGTCGACCACGTCGAGCGCACTGCCGGCGACGCTGATGATGCCGGAGCCGATGTCGCCGTTGCCGAATGCCTCCGCCGCCGACGCGATGTTGCCCGCGACCGGGATGGCGGCCAGCACCGCCTCGCCGCTGACGCCCTCGTAGCTGGGCGCCACGATGAGTCCCGACACGTCAGCCCTCCATGTCGATGAGGCGACGGATCTTGTCGGCGAGCTCGGAGTCGGCGGCCCGGTATCCGAGCGCCGCAGCTTTGATCGCCGCGCCCTCGGCGGCCACCGCCGCGCTGAGCGCGCCCATGCCGGCGAGCGCCGCGGCCTGCTGCGTCATGACGACGGGGACGAGGAACGAGCACATCAGCCCGAACGCCACGGGCTGCAACGCCACCGACGTGAGCGCGGCACCCGCCACCTCCCCGATGCGTTCCCCGCCTTCGGCGAGTTTCGCGGTGTGCGATTCCAACGCCTCGATCTGGACGTCCAGATTGCTCATCGTCGTCCCCCCTCTCCGTCTCGGTCGGTTCGGTCGCCTGGTACGCCCCGTTCGAGGTCCTCGACACGGGTGAGGAGCTCCTGGATGCGGTCTCCCAGGTCTTCGCGCATCGGCACGGCGGTGTGGGGCTGCAGCATGGCGGCACGGATCGGCTCGGCCTGGGCCTGGACGTCCTCGATCGCCCGCTGGGTCGCGGCGAGCACCATCGCCCCCACCTGCTGCCCGTCACTGGCGAGCGCGGCGTCGTGCACCGTGATGTCGACGGGGATGCCGTGGTGGTCGACGGTGACCGTCACCTCGCGGTCCTCGCTCGATCCGACACCGCGCAACTGCGCGATCTGCCCGGCGAGCTCGTCGGCGACGGCCGACAGCTGCGTCGCCTGCGACAGCTGTGCGGCGATCGTCGTGATGATCTGGGCGGCATCCATCCGACACCTTTCGAGGAAACGAGGAAGTCTTCCGTGAGCCTAGCCAGACGCACGGCCTCCATCGGCCTTATCCACACGGCAGCATCGAGGTTCGCGTCGCGCGCCGCGTCAGGCCTCCGGGCGCTCGGCCGCGGCGGCGGCGCGCGCGGCGATCGGTAGCGCCTCGAGCACGCGCGACAGCGCATCGTCGTCGTGCGCGGCCGTCAGGAACCAGGCCTCGAACACGCTCGGCGGCAGCGAGACGCCCGCATCCAGCATCGCGTGGAAGAACGGCCGGTAGCGCCACGCCTCCTGCGCGGTGGCGCCCGCGTACGTCCGCGGCGCCTCGGGCGCGAACACGACGCCGAACAGGTTGCCGGCGCGCGGCACGGCGTGCGTCACCCCCGCGATCTCGAGCGCTCCCGACAGCGCCGTCGCGACGGCGGATGCGGCCGCATCCACGCGCGCGTAGACGTCGGGCGTCGCGCGGCGCAGCGTGGCCAGGCCCGCGGCGACCGAGAGCGGATTGCCCGACAGGGTTCCGGCCTGGTAGACGGGGCCGACCGGCGCGAGGTGGTCCATGACGTCGGCGCGACCGCCGAGAGCGGCCAGCGGCATCCCGCCACCGACGACCTTGCCGAAGGTCACGAGGTCGGGGGTGTAACGCTCACCCGCCTCCTGCTGCAGACCCCAGTATCCGGCGGGGTGCACGCGGAACCCGGTGAGCACCTCGTCGAGGATCAGCAGCGCGCCGTGCGCATGAGCGATGTCGGCCAGCGCGGCGTTGAAGCCCGGGTCGGGGGCGACGACGCCCATGTTGGCCGCGGCGGCCTCGACGATGACGGCGGCGATCCGATCGCCGTGCACGGCGAACACCTCGCGCACCTGGTCGAGGTCGTTGTAGTCGATGACGAGGGTCTGCGCCGCGATCGGCGCGGGAACTCCCGCCGAGCCCGGCAGGGCGAGCGTGGCGACGCCCGAGCCCGCCGCTGCGAGCAGGCCGTCGGAGTGCCCGTGGTAGTGACCCGCGAACTTCACGAGCAGGTCGCGTCCGGTGAACCCGCGCGCCAGCCGGATGGCGGTCATCGTGGACTCGGTGCCGGTCGAGACCAGGCGCACGCGTTCGATGGGCGCGGCATCGCCCACCCGCACACGCTCGGCGATCAGCGCGGCGAGGTCGACCTCGCCCTCGGTCGGAGCGCCGAACGACAGCCCCCGCGTGGCCGCCTCCTGCACGGCGCGCACGACCTCGGGGTGCGCATGGCCGAGCAGTGCCGGACCCCACGAGGCGACGAGGTCGACGTAGGAGGTGCCGGCGGCATCCGTCACGTACGGGCCCTGCGCCGACGCCAGGAAGCGGGGCGATCCGCCCACCGATCCGTAGGCGCGGACGGGCGAGTTGACCCCGCCCGGGATGACCTCGCGCGCGTGCGCGAACAGCTCGTCATTGCGGTCGCTCATGCGAGACCCTTCCGTCGTGCTTCTCGGAGGATGCGGTTCTTCCCGGAGCCCTGCGACGCGATCCTCCGAGGACCGCGTCGCGCTCCGAGCGGGAGGATGGCGGGGGCCGCGGTCACAGCGCGTCGCGCAGCCAGTGGGCGGCCTCGACCGCCCAGTACGTGAGGATGGCGTCGGCACCGGCGCGCCGGATGCCGAGCAACGACTCCGTGACCGCGCCGCGGCGGTCGATCCAGCCGTGGGCCGCGGCGGCCTCGATCATGGCGTACTCGCCCGAGACCTGGTACGCCCAGACGGGCACGTCCACCGCGCGTCGCACGTCGGCGAGCACGTCGAGATACGGCATCGCCGGCTTCACCATGACGATGTCGGCGCCCTCGGCCACATCCTCGACGGCTTCGCGGACACCCTCGCGCGCATTCGCCGGATCCAGCTGGTAGGTGCGCCGATCGCCCTGCAGCTGCGAGTCGACGGCCTCGCGGAACGGGCCGTAGAACGCCCCCGCGTACTTGGCGGCGTAGGCCAGCACGAGCGTGTCGACGAAGCCCTCCGCCTCGAGCGCCGCACGGACGTGGGCGACCTGGCCGTCCATCATGCCCGACAGCCCCAGCAGGTGGGATCCCGCCTGCGCCTGGGCGAGGGCCATGGCGGCGTACCGCTCCAGCGTCGCGTCGTTGTCGACGGCACCGTCGGCCCGCAGCACGCCGCAGTGCCCGTGGTCGGTGAACTCGTCGAGGCACAGGTCGGTCTGCACCACCAGGGCATCGCCGACCTCGGCGCGCAGCGCCGCCGTCGCGACGTTGAGGATGCCGTCGGGGTCGTCGGCGCCCGATCCGATCGCGTCGCGCACCGCGGGAACGCCGAACAGCATGACGCCGCCGACGCCGGCGGCGGCCGCATCCACCGCCGCCCGCCGCAACGAATCGAGCGAGTGCTGCACGACGCCGGGCATCGAACCGATCGGCACCGCCTCGGTCACGCCCTCGCGCACGAACATGGGGAGCACGAGCTGCGACGGCACGAGATGCGTCTCGCGCGCGAGTCGCCGCACGGCCGGCGACTGCCTCAGTCGCCGCGGCCGGTGGGAGGGGAAGCTCACGGCTGGAACTCGTCCGCGGCGTGGGGCAGCGCGAACTGCGACACCGCGTCGATCAGCGCGTCGACGGTCTGCCTCCCGGCGACCACGTCGACGCTGAGACCCGCGCGCCGCGCGTCCTCGGCCGTCTGCGGTCCGATCGCGGCGATGACGGTGTCGTCGGGGATGGTCGGGAACTGCAGGCGCACCTGTTCGGCGACCGAACCGCTCGTGACGAGCACGGCGTTGATGCGCCCCGAGGCGACGTCCTTGGCGATGCGCTCGGTCACCGGGACGCCGACCGTGCGGTAGGCCACGACGCTGCGGACGCGATGCCCCGCCTCGATGAGCTTGCGGGTGAGCACCGGCTTCGCGATCTCGCTGCGGAGGGTGAGGATGTCGCGGGCCTCGGGCTCGAGGGCGATCATCTGCTCGGCCATGCCGGCGGCGGAGTTGTCGCGATCGGGCACCAGATCGACCCGGTACCCCGCGGCCTGCAGCGCCGCCGCCGTGGTCTCGCCGACCGCGGCGACCTTGGTCTGGGGCGGGATGACGGCGCGGTAGGCGAAGAGCACGTCGACCGTGGTGGCGCTGGTCATGGTGAGCCAGTCGAACGCGCCGGCGGCGAGGTCCGCGAGGGCCTTCTCGAGGGTGGTCACATCGTCGGCCGGGGCGAAGTTGATCAGCGGGGCCACGACCGGGACCGCGCCCTGGGCGCGCAGCGTCGCGGCGACGCCGTCGCCCCACGGACCACCGCGAGGAACGAGCACGCGCCACCCCGTCAGGGGCTTGGCGGCGTCGTGCCGTCGGGGCTCTTCATGCATGGCTTCGGCTTTCATGGTGAGACGTCCGCTGCTCCTCGGTCGAGCAGCTCGAGCGCGATCCCCCGGCCGAAGCGCTCTGCGCGCCCTACCGGGTCATCGTCGCCGGCAGCCTCTGCACCATCGCCGCTGCCCGAATTCCCAGCATACTCGGCTTGCGCACTCAGGGTTCGGTCGAGCCCCAGGCGCTGGCTGCCGTCGGTCGCATAGACGACCGCCCGCACCCGCAGTCCGTCCGCCACGACGTCGGCGTGCACGCCGACGGGGGCGTGGCACCCCGCATCCAATCCGGCGAGGACCGCGCGCTCGGCCGTCACCGCGATGCGGGTCGCGAGATCGTCGAGCCCCGCGATGGCCGCGAGCAGCTCCGGCGGCGCATCGGCGCGCGTCTCGACGGCGAGAGCGCCCTGCCCGGGCGCCGTGGGCCACTCGGCCAACCCCATCGACTCGGCACGGAGGTCGTCGGGGACACCCGCGAGCCTCGCCAGGCCCGCGGCTGCGAGGACCACGGCATCCAATTCGCCGCTGCGCACCCGACCCAGGCGCGAGTCGACGTTGCCGCGGATGTCCTGCGCGCGCACCGCGCGATTGCGCACCGCCAGCTGAGCGATGCGGCGCGGTGATCCGGTGCCCACCACGGCGCCGGCCGCCATCTCGTGGAGGGGACGGCCGTCCCGGGTGATGACGACGTCGCGGGCATCCTCGCGGGGCGGGATGGCGGCGATCACGAGTCCCGGCGCGGGCTCGGTCGGCAGATCCTTGAGCGAATGCACCAGCAGGTCGCACTGACCGGCCAGGAGCGCCTCGCGCAGCCGCGTCGCGAAGACGCCGCGGCCGCCGAGCTCCGAGAGGGATGCGCGGGACACGTCGCCCTCGGAGGTGATCGGCACGAGCTCGACGGGGCGACCCGCGATGGCGGCGAGGGCCGTGGCCGTCTGCTGCGACTGCGCGGTCGCGAGCGCGCTGCGACGTGTTCCCAGACGGATGACGCCGCTCACGCCAGCACCTCGGCGATAGCCGAGGTCGGGATGCGACGACCGGTGAAGAAGGGAACCTCCTCGCGCACGTGTCGGCGCGCCTCGGTGTACCGCAGCTCCCGCATCATGTCGACGAGGTCGGTGAGCTCGTCGGCTTCCATCGGCAGCAGCCATTCGTAGTCGCCGAGGGCGAACGAGGCGACGGTGTTGGCGACGACGTCGGTGAAGGCCGCGCCCTTCCGACCGTGGTCGGCCAGCATCCGACGGCGATCGTCCTCGGGCAGCAGGTACCACTCGTAGCTGCGCACGAACGGGTAGACCGTCAGCCATTCCCGGGCGTGCTCGCCGCGCAGGAATCCGGGCACGTGGGAGCGGTTGAACTCGGCATCCCGGTGCACGCCCATCGCGTTCCACACCGGCAGCAGGGGACTGATGAGGTCGGTGCGGCGCAGGCGGCGCACGGCCCGCTGCAGGTCCTCGGCCACCGGGCCGTGCACCCAGACCATGAGGTCGGCGTCGGCACGCAGTCCGCTGACGTCGTAGAAACCGCGGACGGTGACGCCGCCCGCTTCGAGGTGCTCGACGACGGCGCGCAGATCGTTGTCGTCGGCGTCGACAGCCGGCGCCCCCGGGTCGCGGCGGAACACGGCCCAGAGGGTGTACTGCGATGCGGGGGACTCGACGACGTCACTCATGGGTCCAGTCTCCCCCCGCCGGGCGAGCGTGCCAAACAGGCCTCAGCGCACGTACAGACGGATCGCACCCCAGACCGCGGCTCCGACACCGACGGCGACGCCGACGACGAGAGCCGTCGCGGCGGCGGGCTCGCTGCGCGCGAATCGGCGCAGGCTCGAGATGCGCTTCTCGGCCGCACGGTTCACCCGTCGCGGCAGATTGCCCTTCTCCTCGATGGCGGCGAGTGCCGCCTTCAGCTCGGCGCGCGCCTTCTCGACCGGGTCGGTGATCCCCAGGGGGACGGCGGTGCGCGGGACGGGGACGGGAGCGCTCATCGGCCTGCCTCCTTGACGGTTCGCACGTCTTCGGCGATGTGGGATGCGGGGTTGTCCTTGCCGATGCGCTTGAAGCGCAGGAAGCCGAGCAGCGCCAGCACGATCGCGATCAGCAGCATCGCCCCGAAGAGCACGAGCGCCGACAGCCAGACCGGCCACCAGGACGACAGGCCGGCGATGATGAAGGCGCCCAGGGCCGGCACGGACCAGAACAGGATGAACAGCGCGCCGACGATCCACCCGGCACCGATGCCGGCGTTCTTGGCCGCCTTCGACGCCCACTTCTTCGCCGCGTCGATCTCGGCGACGATGAGGTTGCGCACCAGCTCGGGGATCTCCCCGACGAGGGTCAGCAGGCTCTCGTCGGACTTGTCTCGGAAGCCTCGGGGGGTCGTCATGTCACTTCCCGGCGTCCGTACCGGCGCGCTTCGCGCGCGTCGTCGCCTTCGTGACGGCGTCCTCTGCGGCATCCGCGGACGTCTTCGCGGCGGCGCTCACGTCGTCCGCGGCGTCTTCGCCGGCGTCGAGCGCCGCATCGAGACGCTGCCCGGGGGTGCCGGAGGTCGTCGCTGCCTTGGTGATCTTGACAGCTCCGCTCCACAGCGCGTTCGGCAGTGCCAGCAGGGCGGACTTGCCGAAGTCCTGCACCTTGGAGACCTGCTTCTGCACGGGGTCGAGATTCCAGACCTTGAGCGCCTGCTCTTTGATCTGCTCATAGCGCTCACGGCCGGCGCGCGTTCCCAGCACGTAGCCCGCCGCCAGTCCGATGACGAGTCCTGCCTTGCCCCTCATGGGGTCTCCTCACGTTCGGGGTGGATGGAGCTGATGTGGCCCAGCGTATCGCTGTATGCCTCTCGGGTTATCCCGTTGACAATCGGTCTCACTCCTGAGATCCGACGCGTCCCCACAGCACCGACCGGCGCAGCCGCTCGGCCTCGTCGCGGGCGTCGGGCACGACCTGCGCGAGCCCCGTGCCCGAGAGCCAGGCGCCGACGGCGCCGATCCCGGAGACGGCCCGGATCGCACCGCGGGCAGCGGCCACGGTCGCCGCCCGTCCGATCGCGGACCCCGGCTGGGACTGCACGTAGCGTTCGCGGTGCGCGCCGCGGAGGGCGTCGGCTCGAAGCGGCACGCCCAGCAGGGTCGACGCCTCCTCGAGCGCCAGCGCGGCGGCCTGGGCGTCGTCGAGGTCGGCGGTGGCGGGCGCTTCGTCCTGCGTCCCGAACGACACCCGCACGACGTGGATGCCGGGGCCCGCGGCCTCCGCCACCCACCCCCACTTCGCGCTGGCGTGGGTCAGCGCCTTGGCACGGTGGCTGTGCGCGACGGTCAGCACCCCGTTGCCGCGGGGGCGCGCGTCGAGGGCGGGGGCGTCCAGCACGAGCGTGACGATCTCGACCACGGGCGACGGCGCGGTGTCGGGGTCCAGCAGCGGCACGACCGGCGCGAGCAGCCGGCGCGCCTCGGCCTCGGTGGTCGCCACGACCACGGCATCCGCGCGGAACGCGTCGTCCTCGTCGGGGGCGTCGTCGGCGAGCGGGAGCGGGTCGCCCTCGGGGGGCACCGCATCCGCGCCGGGGCGCGCACCGGCCGCGTGCTCGTCGCCGGTCACCACGCGCCATCCGTCGCCGTCGGCACGGATCGCCTCGACAGCGACGCCCGTGTGCAGCCGCACGCCGAGCGCGTCGAGCCGGGCGACCAGCGCATCGACGAGACGCGCCATGCCGCCGTCGATGCCCGCGACGGCGCCGCCGGGCGCCACCGTGCGACCGCCGCGCAGCTCGGCGACGGCGCCGCTGAGCGAGCCCACCCGCGTCAGCGCGGCGTTCAGGCCGGGCGCGGCCACATCCACGTCGATGTCGTCCGGACGCGCCGAGTAGACGCCGCTCGTGACGGGGGCCACGAGCCTGTCGTGCACCGCGGCGCCCATCCGCGAACGCACCAGGTGGCCGAGCGAGCGGTCGTGGCCGATCGTGAGCGGCGGCCGCACGCGGTCGAGGTACGCGCGCCACGCGCCGCCCCATCCGATGATGCGCCGGACGGCGGGGTCCCACGGGTTGTCGGGGATCCCCAGCACGCCGCCCACCGGCAGCGGTGCGGCGTCGCCGCCCGGGAGCCCCGCGACCCAGGCCCCGCCGGGATGCGGCAGGGCCACGCGGTCCGCGAGCCCGAGCTCGTCGAGGAGCGCCGCCACCGTGCCGCCCCGCGTGGCGAAGCTCTCGGCGCCGACGTCGAGGCGGAGCCCGGCTACCTCGGCGTCGCGCACGACGCCGCCGAGCCGGTCGTCCGATTCGAGCACCGTGACGCGCATGCCGACCTTGGCGAACTCCAGCGCCGAGACCAGACCCGCGACGCCGCCGCCGATGACGACCACGCGGATGTCGCGGGCGTGCGCGGCGAGCTCTTCGAGCGGCTCGGCCGCACTCACACGCCCACCTCGTGCGCGAGCGCCACGATGCGGGTCAGCACGTCCGGGTCGGTCTCGGGCGGCACGCCGTGACCCAGGTTCAGGATGTGGGCGCGGGCCGCGCGGCCGCGCTCGACCACGTCGCGCACGTGCGCCTCGATGACCTCCCACGGGGCTTGGAGGAGCGCCGGGTCGATGTTGCCCTGCACGGTGACGTCGGGGCCGAGCACCCGGGCGGCCTCATCCAGCGGCGTGCGCCAGTCGACGCCCACAGCATCCGTGGTGCCCTCCAGCCGCATGTCGGGCAGGAGGTGATTGGTGCCGACACCGAAGTGGATGCGGGGCGCACCGGCGCCGGCGAGCGCGGCGCGCGAGTGCGGAGCGACGAAGGCGCGGTAGTCGGCGACGGAGAGCGAGCCCGCCCACGAGTCGAACAGCTGCACCGCCGAGACGCCGGCGTCGGTCTGCGCGCCCAGGAATGCGCGCGAGACGCGCGCCAGCCAGCCGGCGAGCGCGTGCCACGACTCGGGGTCCGCGTGCATCATGGCCCGGGCGCGCAGGTGCTCCTTCGACGGCCCGCCCTCGACGAGGTAGGCGGCGAGCGTGAAGGGTGCGCCGGCGAATCCGATCAGAGGGGTGTCGCCGAGCTCGGCGACCACGAGGCGCACGGCCTCGCGGATGGGCTCGGCCTGCGCGACGACCTCGGGGTCGATCTGCACGATGCGCGCCACATCCGAGGCCGTCCGCACCGGGTCGGCGAACACCGGGCCGCGGCCCGGCTCGATCTCGACCGAGATGCCGGCCAGGCGCAGCGGCACGACGATGTCGCTGAAGAAGATGCCCGCATCGACCCCGTGCCGGCGCACCGGCTGCAGTGTGATCTCGGCGGCGAGATCCGGGGTCAGGCAGGCGTCGAGCATGCGCGTGCCGACGCGCAGCTCGCGGTACTCGGGCAGCGAGCGACCGGCCTGGCGCATGAACCACACCGGCAACCGGTCGGTGCGCTCCCCCCGCAGCGCGCGGACGAGCGGGGATGCGGCGGGGCCGACCGGGACGACGGACTCAGTGGTGGAGCTCACGGCGCCCATCCTCCCATCCCCACCCGTGCGGATACCCGGATGCCCCACCGGCCTGCATCCGTCCGCCATCGGCGGCTCTCGGGCCCCGGTCAGCGGGCGGGCGTAGAATGAACGGGTGCTGCTGTGTGTGAGCGCGAGTCACAAGACCGCATCGTTCGAGCTCTTGGAGCGACTCAGCACCCAGACGACCCGCATCGCGCCCCTCATCGCCGCGCACGACGAGTGCGTGCAGGGGGCCGTGGTCGTCGCCACCTGCAACCGGTTCGAGGCGTACGTCGACATGGACGAGCCCGTCACCGCCGCCAGCGCGGTCGGACTCGAGGCCGCACTCCTGGCCATCGAATCGGCCACCGGGGTGCCCGCCGCCGAGCTCGACGGATCGTACGAGGTCATCTCGGGCGCGGATGTGGCGGCCCACCTGTTCTCGGTCGCCTCCGGACTCGAGTCGGTCGTGGTGGGCGAGGGCGAGATCGCCGGCCAGGTGCGCCGCGCCCTCACCGAGGCGCGCAGCGACGGCACGACCTCGGGCGAGCTGGAGCGGCTGTTCCAGCGGGCCTCCGAGACGCAGCGCGACGTCAAGAACGGCACGGCGATCGGCCGCGCCGGCCGCTCGCTCGTGCGGCTCGCGCTCGATCTCGCCGACGGCCGCTTCGCGGACTGGTCCCGCCTGCGCGTACTCCTGGTGGGCACCGGTGCCTACGCCGCCGCCACCCTCGCGGCGCTCCGCGACAAGGGCGTCGAAGACATCACCGTGCACTCCCCCTCGGGGCGCGGCGAGCGCTTCGCACGCAAGCACGGCGTCGCCGTGGCGGATGCCGAGGCGTTCGCCCACGCCGCGCGCCTGTCGGATCTCGTCATCACCTGCACCAGCGCCGAGCATCCCGTGCTCGATGCGTCGGTGTTCACCGGCGTCTTCGACGCGCCCTCGCCCGCAGCGCGGCGGCTGGTAATCGATCTCGGCCTGCCCCGCAACGTCGACCCCGATGTCGCGGGCGCACCGCACACCGACCTGCTCGACCTCGAGACCATCCGTCTGCACGCCCCGCTCGAGGAGCTGCAGGCGACGGATGCCGCACGGGCGCTCGTGCGCGACGCCGTGCAGCGCTTCACCGTCGTCGGCGAACGCCGCACGGTGACCCCGGCGGTCGTGGCACTGCGCGCCCACCTGCTCGAGCTCATGGAGTCCGAGGTCGCCCGCGCCCAGCGCCGCGGTGACGACGGCCGCACCGAGCAGGCGCTGCGCCACCTCGTGGGGCGTCTGCTGCACACGCCCACGACCCGCGCGCACACCCTGGCCGAGCAGGGCCGGGCCGACGAGTACGTCGCCGCCCTCGAGCTGCTCTTCGACATCACGGTCGACGACGGCGAGGACGACGCCGCCGCATCCCCGTTGGCCGGCTGACACGGCCACACCTGACACCGGACGCCCGGACGGGATCGCCATGTCGCATGAGGACTGGACCCTACGCCCGCGGGTCGGGCTGGGGCGGCTCGTGTTCGGGATGTCGGCGGCCGAGGTCGACGCCCTCTCCGACGTCTACGGCACCGTGACCGCACGCGGGAACGACCGGGCCGCCGACGCGCTGCTCCTCGAGACGCTCGAGATGTTCGGCGGCGCGATGAGCTCGGAGGAGAAAGCCGCCCTGGTCGCGGCCTACGCGGAGAACGGCCCGGACGCCGACGCCGTCACCGAGACCCGCGACGAGAGCGGCCTCGTGCTGAGCTACGCCGGCGACCGCCTGGTCGGGATCATGTCGCCCCTCGCGGACCGCCCGCTGCTGATCGACGGTCACGATCTGCGCGCGCTGAGCGCACGGGACGCGCTGGCGCTGCTGGAGCGGCTCAACGGCGGCCCCGGCCGCTACGCGGACACCGAGACGGCGTTCGATGCCCTCGCACTCTCGGTCGACGGGTTCTCTGTCGTCGACCGCTATCGGCGCGTCCGGACGATCGACCCGACCGATGAGCGCTTCGCGCGAAGGACGGCGACGGTGCTCCCGCATCCCGCACCGCCCGCGGACGCGGAGCTGCGCCGTCGCCCACCGGTGGAGCGAGGCCGAGAATAGGCTGGACCCATGAGTCTGCACATCACCGACGATGCGGCCGCCGACACGCTGCTGTCCGAGAACCCGCTGGCTCTGCTCATCGGGATGCTGCTCGACCAGCAGGTGGCGATGGAGACGGCCTTCGCCGGTCCCGCCAAGATCCTCGAGCGGGTCGGCACCCTCGATGCGGCGGCGATCGCCGCCTACGACCCGGAGGCGTTCGCCGCCGCGTTCTCGCAGACGCCCGCCGTGCATCGCTACCCGGGCTCGATGGCGGCGCGGGTGCAGAAGCTGTGCGCTGATCTCGTCGAGAACTGGCACGGCGACGCATCCGCCCTCTGGACGACCGGCGACCCGGACGGCCCGACGGTGCTGCGGCGCCTGAAGGCCCTCCCCGGCTTCGGTGAACAGAAGGCGAAGATCTTCCTCGCCCTCCTCGGAAAGCAGTGCGGGTTCACCGGCGCGGGCTGGCGCGAAGCCGCCGGCGCCTACGGGGAGGAGGGGTCGTTCCGCTCCGTCGCCGACATCACCAGCCCCGAATCCCTCGCGCGCGTGCGCGAGAACAAGCGCGCCGCGAAGGCCGCAGCCAAGGCCTGACCCGCCGGCATTCAGCGCGGGCATAGGGAGTGCCCGGTTACGCTTCCCCCATGCACACTCCGGGGGAGTCCCCCTCCGTCGCGCTCGATGGCCTCGAGCTGCGCGTGCTGCACCTTCCGCTGGTCAGCCCCTTCACCACATCCTTCGGCACCGAGACCGTCCGCGAGGTCATCGTCCTGCGCACGCTCGGGTCGGGCGCCGACGGATGGGGCGAGATCGTCACGCAGAACGCGCCCCTGTACTCGAGCGAGTACACGCAGGGCGCATGGGATGTGACGGTGCGATGGCTGGCCCCGGCACTGCTGGCCGCGGGCACCGTGTCACCGCCGGACGTCGCGCGCATCCTCGCGCCCTTCGTCGGTCACCGGATGGCGAAGGCCGGCCTCGAGCTCGCGGTGCTGGACGCGAGCCTGCGCACCGCCGGCGTCTCGCTCGCCCGCCACCTCGGCGCCGTCCGCGAGCGAGTGCCCTCGGGGGTGTCGGTGGGCATCCAGGCCGATCCCGCGGCGCTCGTGGCCGCCGTCGGCGGATACCTCGCCCAGGGGTACGAGCGCATCAAGATCAAGATCGCACCGGGGCGCGACGTCGCGCCCACCCGCGCGGTGCGCGAGGCGTTCGGCGACATCCCGCTGCAGGTCGACGCGAACTCCGCGTACACCCTGGCCGACGCCGCGCTCCTCGCCGAGCTCGACCGCTTCGACCTGCTGCTTCTGGAGCAGCCGCTCGCGGAGGACGATCTCGTCGACCACGCACAGCTCGCGCGGCTCGTGCGCACCCCCGTCTGCCTCGACGAGTCGATCACCTCGGCCAAAGCCGCCGCCGACGCGATCGACCTCGGAGCGGCCGCGATCGTCAACATCAAGGCCGGCCGGGTGGGCGGATACCTCGAGGCCGTCCGCGTGCACGACGTGTGCCGCGCGGCGGGCGTGCCGGTCTGGTGCGGCGGGATGCTCGAGACGGGCATCGGCCGCGCGGCGAACGCCGCCCTCGCGGCGCTCCCCGGCTTCACCCTCACCGGCGACGTGTCGGCGTCCGACCGCTTCTACCACCGCGACATCGTGACCGAGCCGATGACGCTCACCGACGGCCACGTGCGCGTGCCGTCGGGCCCCGGTATCGGCGTCGAGGTGGATGAGGCGGCGATCGATGCCGTGACCGTCGCCCGAGAGGTGATCCGCCGGTGACGCCGCGGCCCCGCACAGCGGTCGCCCTGACGGCTCTCACCGCCCTGGTCCTCGTGCTCGCCGGCTGCGGAGTGCAGCCCAAACCTGCGCCCAGCGCCACCGCGCTGCCCTCCGGCATCACGGCCACGTTGCTGCCCGCCACCCCTGCGCAGCAGAGCGATCAGGTGCGGCTCTGGGTGGAGAACAGCACCGACGAGAACCTCGCGCTCAGCCGCATCCGGATCGACGACCCCCACTTCGACGGCATCGGCCGCAAGTCCGCCTCGGGCGGCATCGAGGTGACGGCCGGTCGCAGCGCCGAGATCGTCGTCGCACTGCCGCCCATCGACTGCGCAGCGGATGGGGCGGCTCGCGCCGGCTCACCGTCGGCGACGGGCAGCCCGACGTCGGCGGGTGACGGAGCCACCGCCACGATCGGCTTCGCGCTCGGCGCGGCCATCGGTATCGCCGTCACCGCCGTCGACGACCCGACCGGCGTGATCGCGGCGCGCGTCGCCGCGGCCTGCGGCTGATCCCGTCCGAGCAACGCCGCCCGGCGCGCCGACTAGAATCGGAGCACCCCGCGCCGCACCGCTGCGTCTCTTCGCGCGCCCCGTTCCTCCGCGACCATTGGAGCCACCATGGCCGAACAGTCCCGACTCGACAAAGTCATCGCCCTGGCCCGCCACCGCGGGTTCGTCTTCCAGGCGGGCGAGATCTACGGCGGATCCCGCTCCGCGTGGGACTACGGGCCCCTGGGCACCGAGCTGAAGGAGAACATCCGTCGGCAGTGGTGGCAGACGTTCGTCCGCGGGCGCGGCGACATGGTGGGCCTGGACTCCTCGGTCATCCTGCCCAAGCGCGTGTGGGAGGCCTCCGGTCACGTCGCGACCTTCACCGACCCGCTCGTGGAGTGCCTGCACTGCCACAAGCGCTTCCGCGCCGACACCCTCGTCGAGGACTTCGAGGCACGGAAGGGCCGCACAGCCGAGAACGGCCTGGCCGACGTCCCCTGCCCGAACTGCGGCACGAAGGGCCAGTACACCGAGCCCAAGTCCTTCTCGGGACTGATGAAGACGTACCTCGGCGTGGTCGACGACGACTCGGGGCTGAACTACCTGCGCCCCGAGACCGCCCAGGGCATCTTCATCAACTTCTCCAACGTGCTCACCGCCAGCCGCAAGAAGCCGCCGTTCGGCGTCGGCCAGGTCGGCAAGGCGTTCCGGAACGAGATCACCCCCGGCAACTTCATCTTCCGCACCCGCGAGTTCGAGCAGATGGAGATCGAGTACTTCACGCCCCCCGAGGAGGCGCAGGAGTGGTTCGAGCACTGGGTCGAGGCGTGCTGGAACTGGTTCATCGACCTGGGCATCGACGCCGACAACCTGCGGCGCTTCGATGTGCCCGCCGAGGACCGCGCGCACTACTCCGCCGGCACGATCGACGTCGAGTACCGGTTCGGCTTCACCGGCAAGGAGTGGGGCGAGCTCATGGGCGTCGCCAACCGCACCGACTACGACCTCACGAGCCACTCGGAAGCATCCGGCCAGAAGCTGTCGTACTTCGACCAGGCCTCCAACACCACGTTCACGCCGTTCGTCATCGAGCCGTCCTTCGGCCTGACGCGCGCGATGATGGCCTTCCTCGTCGACGCGTACCGCGAGGAAGAGGTGCCCAACGCCAAGGGCGGCACCGACACCCGCACCGTGCTGAAGCTCGACCCGCGCCTGGCCCCCGTGAAGGTCGCGGTTCTGCCGCTCAGCCGCAACGAGCGGCTGTCCCCCCTGGCGCGCGAGGTGGCGGCCGACCTCCGCAGCGACTGGAACGTCGACTTCGACGACGCCGGCGCCATCGGACGCCGCTACCGTCGGCAGGACGAGATCGGCACGCCGTTCTGCGTGACGATCGACTTCGATTCGCTCGAGGACCGCGCGGTCACCGTGCGCGAACGCGACACGATGACCCAGGAGCGCGTGCCCCTCGACGAGCTGCACTCCTACCTCGCGGAGCGCCTGCGCGGAGCGTGACGACCGGGCGCCGCGGGCCTGTGGAGAGATTCCGACACCGCGGCGCCGGATCACCTACCGTAGGCACACGGCCCCGCACCCCCCGGGGTCATCTGCGGACCCCTGACGACGGAGGACTCGGCCGTGAGCGATCTCGCCGTCAGCTACACCCAGCTGAACGATGGCGCCTCGCTTCTCGAGCGCCAGCACGGCCATCTCGAACGCATGGCGGGCTACCTCGAGACACAGGGCCGACTCGCCACCCCCGCGCCGGGACGCATCCTCCAGGTCCTGCAGCCGCTGGGCGATGAGATCGCGGATGCCGGCGCCCAGGCGTTGCGCGCAGCCGGGCGTCTCGCGCAGTGGGGCTCCGAGGGGGCCTCTGCGACGCTGCACGACTACGTCGACGCCGACCGCCGAGCCTATGAGGCGCTGCGCGCCCTCTCGATCCGCTTCGGCGACGACGCGCTCTCCCCCTTCCCCGACCTCGACGACACCGACGAGGCGACCGCGACCGCCGGTCCCGGCGAGACGGTCGACCCGGCCAGCCACTTGATCGCACCGCAGCCCGCGGGCGACCCCGTGAAGGAGCTCTGCCGTCGCGCGCAGTTGTTGCTGGGCGACGTCGACCACATCGCCGAGACCCTGCTGGGCTACCGCATCCTCGACGAGTACGTCGCCGGCCCGCTCGGCGGCGACTGGGGCAGTGTGGATGCGGCCTCACAGGCATGGGCGTACGAGGCCGACGCGGTCATGGAGGTCGCCGCCAACGTGTCGATGCTCTCCTCCCAGCTCGACGGCTGGAAGGGCGAGGGCGCCGACGCGTTCGGGCGCGCGATGACCGCCATCAGCGGCGGGGCCGTCGCCCTCGGTTACGCGTTCGAACAGGTGTCGAGCCGCGTGGCCGCGGTGCAGCACGTGGCAGCCCGGGCATCGGCCGGCATCACGCTGGCGCTGCAGCGGGTCTCGGAACGGCTGCGTCGCATGCTGGTCGAGAGCTCGATCCCGACGGGCGGCGCGACGGCGGCCGGCGAAGCGGCCGACGCCCTGCAGAAGGTGTTCTTCTACCTGCGCACCGTGAACACGCTGATCGGCGCCATCCTGGACGCGGTCGACGACCTGGCCGATGCTCGCCAGAAGCTCATGCGTGCCGTCATGGCGCTCGAAGACCTCGTGGTCGCGGCGAACCGGGCGGTGCAGTGACCGACCCTCGGAGCCGCATGGAGGACGCCCTGCAGGAGCTCATGGACTTCGTCGATGCGGACCGCGAACAGGACCGCACCCGCGATCTCAACCGCGCCGACGCCGCGCGCTCGGGTCGCCTGGGGCCGGAGTGGCGCCGCATCCAGGAGCGGATCGACAGCGGCGAGACCGCCGTCGAGGCGGTGTTCGACGGCACCGACGGCACCGCCGACGCCGAACGCCTGCGCGCGCACGCCGCGACCCGTGTCCGCGTCACGGCGGCCGAGCTGCGCGAAGACGCGGCCGCCGACCCCGACGCGCCCGACCCGCTCGGCGAGGCCGCGCAGATCCTCGACGAGCTGCACCGGCGCCTCGACACGCTCGGCTCCCGCCCTACCGCCTGACCCGCCCCATCCGCCAGCGCGATTCCGCGTGGGCGTCGACGCGCTAACGTCGAAGAGCACATCCCACCCGATGGAGAAGAAGGAGCGACGTGGACGCCTCGACCACTCTCGCCGTCGTCGCCGCCGTCTCGTTCGCGGCGGCTCTGATCGTGGGCGGCGCCTGGCACGTCTGGTACGCGCTCGGACTCGCGCGGGTGTTCGCCGTGCACGACGTCGATCCGTGGCGCGCCTGGGTGCCGGTCATGAACGAAGCCGAGCTCTTCCGCCTGGGCCGCGTGGACCCGGTCAAGGTCGCGCTGTACGCCGTGCCCGTGGTCAACCTCTACGCCGTGTTCCTCAAGGTCGTCGCCGCGCACCGCATCAACAGCGACGCGGGACGCGGCGCCGGGTCGACCGTGCTGGCCGTGCTGCTGCCGCCCGTATGGGCCATGCTCTTCGCCGGAGCCCGCCCCGCGGTCGACGCTCCCGCCGCACCCGCCGTGGCCCCCGGGCGCCCCGCGCCGGTGTTCGCGGTCGCCCCTCCGGCGCCCGCCGCCCCGCTCCCGGCTGCGAGCGCGCCGGTGCCGCCGGCCCCGGCGGTTCCGCCCGCGGCGTCCGCGTCTCCCGCGGCCCCGATTCCCCCCGCGGCCCCCGTCGCGCCGGTGGCACCGGCGGCCGGCGCCCCGGCACCCGCCCTTCCCGCACCCACCCCTCCCGCACCGGCCGCGGCCGTATCGCCGCCGGTCGTGCCGCCCGCGCCCGCGCGCGTGGCGAGCGAGGAGCCCGCGCCCCTCACCCGGCGCGCCCGGCGCGGCGCGGACGAGGACGCCACCGCGATCGTGCGCGCCCCCGAGGGCTGGGCGCTCACGCTCCCCGACGGCCGCGCCGTGCCGATCGCGGCGCGCACCATCGTCCTCGGCCGCAATCCGCGCGTCGCCGAGTCCGGCGTGCAGTACGTCGCGGTCTCGGATGAGGGCCGCACCGTCTCGAAAGAGCACGCGCGCCTGCAGTGGAACGACCAGGGGTGGACCATCACCGACCTCGGGTCGACCAACGGCGTCAGCGTCGTCACCGCCGAGGGCGACGAGCGCGCCTTGAAGCCCGAGGCGACGGCGCCGGTCGTCGAGCGGTTCGTGCTCGGCGACGCGATCGTGCTGCTGCGTCAGGGCGCCTGAGGCGCGATCAGCCCGCGTCCTCGGAACGGTCGCCGTACAGTCCACGCCCGGTCCGCTGCGGCGTGGCGTGCGCGTCGGCCCGTCGGCGCGAGACGAAGACGCCCAGCGCACCGATGCCGGCGAGCAGGATCAGCCCGCCGATGCCCGCCGTCGCTCCCAGCCAGATGGCCTCCGCATCCGCCGGCGTGCGGTGGACGACGCGCACCGGTTCGGCGGCGGGGTCCGTCGGCGGCGCACCGGCACCGTCGGCGAACGGGCTGAGGGGTCCGCGGATGCCCTCACCGGGGATGAGGACGATGGCGTCGTACGGCTGCACCATGCCCCATCCGGCACCGTCCTCGCGCCGGTCGGGGTCGGCACGCACCGCGGTCGCGGTCAGCCGGTACGCCCACTGCTCGGGCGTCTCGTCCGGGTGGGCCGCGGCGACGAGGGCGGCCGCCGCCGACACGTAGCCCGCGGCGTAGCTGGTGGCCGGCTCCTCGCCGGCGTAGGTGCAGTCCCCGCCGATCGCGGAGGCGGTCAGGATCCCCTGACCGAGCGCGGCGATCGACACGTGCGGACCGTGGATGCTCGCGTCGGTCACGACCCCGTCGAGGTCGGCCGCCGCCACCCCGAGCACGCCGGGCGAGCCCGCGGGGTAGCGCGCCACATCCGCTTCGCTCTGCTCGATCGACAGCACGTTGTTCCGGTTGCCGGCGCTTCCCACCACGAGGCTGCCGCGCGCAGCCGCGTAGGCGGCCGCATCGGCGAGCTCTGGATCGTTCGAGGTCGTGCTCATCGACACGTTGATGATCTGCGCGCCCTGATCCGCGGCCCATCGGATACCGGCGGCCAGCCGCGACGGCGAGGGCCCGAAGCCGGCCTCGATCTGTCGCTGGTCGACGCCGCCGAACACGCGCACCGCGAGGATGTCGGCGTCGGGCGCGAGACCGACGACTCCCGATCCGTCGATCTTCTGCGCGGCGATCTGCCCGGCGATCGCCGTGCCGTGCCCGTACACGTCGGTCGTTCCGTCCGGCGCTCCGCCGTCACCGACGAGATCGATGCCGCCCACCACGACGCCCGCGAGATGCGGGTTCGCCGCGTTGACGCCGGAATCGACGACGGCCACCGTCACACCCGCGCCGCGCGTGACCCCCCACGCCAGCTCGCTCTGCATGAAGCTGAGCGCGGGCACGGGCTGATCGATGCGCGTGCTCGCGGTGCACTGCTCGGCGGCCGACATGGGCACGAGAGCGGATGCGGGCGCCGCGGCCACGAGGCCGCTCGCACCCACCAACGCCGCCACCGCCGCACCGGCCACCCGGCGCCGCCATCGGCGCGCACCCGCGGGTGCCGGAGGCGAGTGCCGTCGGTCGGAGGACATGGCGTTCACTCGCCGCCCGCGGCGCTCTCGACGCCCGGAGACACGCCCGCTGCTTCCTCGGTGAGCGCGGGCCCGGTCTTCAGCAGATCTATCCAGCCGTCGCTCGCCGACCCGATGTCGGTGACGGTGTAGCCGAGTCGGGCGATCGTCTCCTCGGTGGCGCCCGGGAGCGCGAAGGCGGTGCCGGTGGCGTCGACCAGCGTCACCAGTGCCGTGTTCTGCTCGCCGCGCCCGCCGGCGCGCACGAGCGCACCGCTGCCGGGTTCGACGTACACCTGGGCCGACATCTCGGCGTCCGCGGAGCGCGTCGCGAGCACGGTGCGCGACGACGTGCCGTCGCCGACCAGCACCGCGCAGGCCCGCTCGCCGGTCGCGGCGGCGGCGAAGCCCGTGGCCGGCCAGTCCTCGCCGCCGGCGGGGCGGGAGGCGCTGGGCAGCGCGGAGGTCTGCGCCGGGGTGACCTCGATGACGTCGCCGTCGGCGCCCCCCAGCTGGTACAGCTGCCAGCCGAGCGGCGTGAGCTCGGCGAGCGTGCCGTCCGGCTGCACCAGCAGCCGTTCGTTCTCGGGATCGCCGGTCGTGTGGAGCACATCGCCCACCCGGAAATCGGAACCGGAGACGGCGGAGCCGGCGCCGGTGACGGTGAGCGGGGTGAGATCCGCCCCGGGGAGGAAGAGGTTGAGCCAGTCCGCCGGAACGTCGACCGGGTTCAGCGAGGTGATCCCCGCGGCGCGCAGCACCGCGTCGCCACCGTCGCGCGGCACCGCATAGCTGCGCTCGCCCGCGATGATGAACCGCTCGCCGCCCGAGTCGACGACGACCGCCTGCCCGTCGGCGGCAGCGGGGGCCCGCGTGCCGATGCGCACGTCCAGCGCGGCGTCGTCCGTGACGCACGCGCTCCAGCCGGTGTTGGCGAGCCCGCCGGGCGTGGGCAGCTCGTCGGGCGCGCCGACGATGCCGAGGGTGTCCCCCAGTGCCACGCCGTCGAGGTTGCCCTGGTCGGTCGTGATGACGGAGTAGTCGGTGGAGGGAAGGAGCAGACGCGCGCTCGCCGTGTTGATGACGGGGTGCAGCACGCCGTCCTGCGTGATGAACCGTGCTCCGGTGTCGCTCACGAGGATGAGCTTGCCGTTGTCCCACCCGTTGGGCAGGCCCGGGCGGATGAGGCCCCAGAACACGCCCACGAGGATGACCGCGACGGTCAGCGCGATGGCGGCGATGACGGCGCGCATGGGGGCCGTGGGCTCCAACTCCTTGCCGCCGGGCGCGCCGCTGACGAACGCGGTGAGCAGACGCCGGCGCGAGAAGGTCTGCGCCTCGATGAGGTCGTTCTTGGTCGCCATGCCGTCAGACCAGCCCGGACGCGATCACGCCGAGCGGGAGGAGGAGCGCCAACAGGACGAGCTCCACCGTGTCGGCCAACCGCGCCAGGCGGGTGCGTGCCCGCGGCGAGAGCAAAGTCACGGTGACCACGATCGCCGCGGCGACGCCCAGCACGATCAGCAGCGCGAGACGCAGGCCGGGCTGGGTCAGCGACACCGTGAGCCCGGAGACGGCCAGGCCGACGGTGCCGACCGCCATGATGGCCAGCACGCCGGCGCGGGCGTAGGTCTGGCGCGAGGGGAACATCATCCCGAGGAAGGCAAGGGTGCACAGCAGCGCACCGATCGTGCCCTCGGCAGCGACGAGGGGCGTCGCCACCAGGACGACCACGCCCAGAGCGACCCGCAGGGACACGAGGGTGCGCTGGCCGACGGCCGCGCGGCGCTTGACGTCGTCGGCATCGATCGGGGTCGGGTCGGCGAACACGTCGGCATCGCTCTGGGGCGAGATGACCTTGATGCGCGTGGAGCTGAGCACGAGCCACGGCAGCGCACCGGCCAGGGTCGAGACCACACCGATCATGAGGGCGTAGGCGGTGATCTCCGAGCCCGGCATGAGCGCCGCGATGAGCGCGGTCAGGCCGATCACACCGCCGATCGCCACCGGTACCAGCTGGATCTCGGCGCGGTCGGGCATGAGCGCGAGCGATGTGCCGCCGATCACGAGCATGCCCAGGCCTGCGGCCGCGAGCGGCCATCCCCAGAGTGAGAGGTCGGCGGGGACCGCCAGGTACCCCGCGAGGGCGGCGAACACGGCCGCGGCGATGCCGAGACCCTGCCCTGCCTCCAGCTGGCCGAGCCGCGCCACGACAGCCGCGACGGTCACGAGGACGACGGCCCCGCCACCGGCGATCAACGCGCCCAGACCGAGCGCGGGTCCGGCGGCCAGCAGCAGCAGCGCGCAGATGCCGAGCAGCGTCAGGCTGACGGCGAGTGCGGTGCGCGCATTGTCCTGCGTGCTCCACGGGCGGTTCTGCTCGCCCGTGGCGTCGATGACCGCCTCGACGATGTCGTCGTAGACGCGCGGCTGCGCCAGCAGCCCGCCGCGCGCGAGGGTCAGCACATCGCCGTCCGAGACGCCCTGCGGCGCCGCCCCCTGGGCGGCGTCGAGCACCGTGCCGTCCGCCTTCTGCAGCGCGTAGCCGGCGTAGGTCATCGTCGGGTCGAGGACGCCGAGGCTTCGCGCGAAGCCGGGCATGAACTCGATGAGCGGCACGTGCGCCGGGACGCCGATGTCGAGACGGCGCCCCTCGCTCTGCACGGAGATCCGCAGGAGCGCGCGCGGCGCGCTGATGGTCTGGGCCACGGTGCGGTTTCCCCCTCGAGCTCGAGCGTCAGGATGAGGCAGTGTCTGCTCGCGCGGTCAGTCTACTGGCCGCCGTGACGCCGTCCGTGCGACGTTGACACGGCTGGGGAAGACGTGCGAGTGAGAGAACTCTCATGCGTTCGGCCTGTGGATGGATGCTGCGCGCGCCGCCCGATCCCTAGCGTGGGACACGTCGGCATCAACACACCTCCCGGTGGAGCGCGGCTGACACAGAACGCCCATCGAACAGGAAAAAGGGGGAAGTCGTGGCAGATCAGATCTCCGCTGAAGAAGGTGCCCTTAAGCGCGGTGCCCAGGCGGTCAACACGG
>NZ_JBFBHG010000031.1:0-29684 GCF_040685095.1 Microbacterium sp. NPDC089189 | reverse complement strand
CAACACCTCGCCGAGGCGGGTCACCGTCGTCTCGAAGTGACAGCGGGCGGGGGCCGGTCCCCGGCCCGGCCCCCTCTTTCCCCGCCGCGTTCCGGCCGTCCGCCGGAACGCGGCTCTGCGATCCGCACTGTTCGCGTCTCGTTCACCCGTGGGACCGACGCCCGACAGTCCGATATGGAGTAAATAGTCCGTGTTCACCCGAACCCGAACGGGTATCTTCCCGCGTCGCGCCCTCGCGATGCTGCTGCTGTCGGCGACGCTGATCTCCGGCGCCGCGATCGCCCTCGCCCCCGCATCCGCCCGCGCCGACGACACCGAGGCGATCGCCGGCGGTCCCTGCGGCGACGACGGCGGACGCGACGGCCGATCGCGTTTCACCTACGAGGCCACGCCCGGCCAGCAGGTGACCGACTGCTACCGCGTCGAGAACACCGGCTCCACCGCCCAGCGTGTGACGGTCTACGCGACGGACGCGTTCAACACCGAGGGCGGCGACTTCGCGCTCCTCGACGCCAACGCGACGCCCGCCGACGCGGGGGCCTGGATCGTCTTCGCCGACGGCACCACCCGGATGCAGTTCGACCTCGCGCCCGGTGAGGACCGTGCGCTCGGCTTCACGCTGACCGTGCCCGACAACGCCGGCCCCGGCGATCACGCCGGCGGACTCCTCGTCTCGGCGCAGACGCCCTCGGCGCAGATCCTCGTCGATCGTCGCGTCGGAACGCGGCTGTACGTGCGCGTCCCGGGCGACCTGCAGTCTCTGCTGAACATCACCGGGATGGCGGCCGGCTACACCCCGAGCCTCAACCCGCTCGAGGGCACGACGTCGGTCTCGCTCACGATCACGAACCAGGGCAACATCGCGCTGGCGCCGACCCTGGTGCTCGGGGTGAAGAGCTTCTTCGGCACCGATCTGGTGGAGCGCCGGCTCGAGAACCTCGACGAGCTCCTCCCCGGCGCATCCCGCACGGTGACCTACGACCTCGGACCCGTCGGCCAGTACGTGTACGTCGTCCCGTCGGCGTCGCTGTACTCGCGCGGCGACCAGAGCGGGCTGGCCGGCCAGGCCCCGCCGGCACCGCAGGTGGACCGCGAGGCCGGCGTATGGGCCATGCCCTGGGTGCTGGTGGGACTGATCGTCCTCGTCGTGCTGCTCGTCGTCTACCGGCGCTGGCGCCGGCGTCGTGACGACCGTCGCGCCGCCGAGTGGATGGCGTTCACGCAGGCCGAAGCGGCACGTCAGGCCGCCGAGAGCGACGCGCAGCCGGCCGGCGTCGGGGGAGGCGTGCGATGAGGGCCCGCCTTCTGCGCGTGGGCGCGCTCGCCGCGGCATCCGCAGCCCTCGCCACCCTCGTCCTCTCGCTCGCGCTGACGCCCGCCCTGGCGGCGGACGACGAGACCGGCGGGATCGGCATCTCCGTGCCGGTGCTCGGGCCCCCGGCCCCGCACGCCCCCTCGGCCGTCCGTCCGGCGGACGTCGCGACGACCGCCCCGGTGGCGACCGACACCCCCGCGCCGGAGCTCGCCGCATCCGATGTCCTCATCGCCGGCGGCCTCTATCTGAGCGACGTGACCGGCGCCTCGAGCCCGACACTCGACCCCTTTCAGGGGAAGACCGAGCTGTGGGTGACCCTGCGGAATCTGTCGGAGGAGAGCATCGACGCGTCGGCACTGTTCAGCATGTCGACCGTCGCCGGATCCCACATCGACGACCGCAAGGTCGCCGTGGTCGCGCTCAAGCCCGGCGAGTCCCGCGTCGTCGGTGCGACGCTCGAGGGGAGCGGGCAGTGGCCTCTCGTGGTCGGGCGCGTCACCATCGAACCGCCCGCCACGATCGACGGCCAGCAGACGGCGCCCGTGCACCGTGCCGCCGTCGTGTGGGTGTTCCCGTGGCTCGTGACGATCGGCGTCCTGCTCGTCGCGCTCGCGCTCGTGCTGCTGCACCTCAGCTCGCGCGTGTTCGCGGCCCCGCCCGTCCCCGCCCCGAGCGCCGCATGACCGTCATCATCCCGTCTCCTGCGGCCCCCGCGTCCCCTGCACCCTCCGCGCGCCGTGCCCGACCGCCTCGCCCGCCGCGGCGCCCGCCGAGCGCACCGCTCGCCCCGCTGACGCTGCGGCAGGCGGTGATCCGCGGCGTGCTGCTGATGGTCGCGGCCCTCGTCGCCACCTTCCTGCTGTCGATCCTGCTCTTCGGCAACCTGTCGTACCACGCGACCCAGCAGCAGCTCGAGGACAGATTCCGCATGCAGCTCGCCGAGGGCACCGCGCCGGTCAGTGAGGGGGACGCCGACGACGTCCTGCTCGCGGACGGCGACCCGGTGGCGGTGATCGACATCCCCGCGATCGGTCTGTACGACATCGTCGTGGAGGGCACGTCCGGAAGCACCCTGATGAACGGACCCGGGCACCGTCGCGACACCGTGCTGCCCGGGCAGGCGGGCGTCAGCGTCGTCATGGGACGCTCCCTGGCCTACGGCGGCCCGTTCGGCGGGCTGTCCCGCATCCAGCCCGGTGAGCGGTTCACCGTGACGACCGGCCAGGGCGAGCAGATCTTCGAGGTCATGGGCACGCGGTACGCGGGGGACCCCGCGCCCGCCAATCCGCGTCGCGGCGAGAGCCGACTGATCCTGATGACCGCGCGCGGCGGTCCGCTCGCTCCCGTCGGTGTGCAGTACGTCGACGCGACGCTCGTGGGCGACGCCCAGCCGCGCGGTGCGCGCCAGACGACCCCGGCCACCCTGCCGCCGCAGGACGCGGCGCTGGCGTCGGACACGCGTACCGTCTGGGCGCTCATCTTCGGGCTGCAGTTCCTCCTCGTGGCCGAGGTCGGTGCCATCTGGTCGCTGCGGCGCTTCGGCTGGCCCAAGACCTGGCTCGTCTTCGTGCCGCTCCTGCTGCTGGGCGGGCTCATCACCGCGACGCAGGTCGCCGTCCTTCTTCCGAACCTCATCTGAGCGGAGCTCGACCCATGTCCACCACCCCTGAGCAGCCCGTCGCCGACACGGCCGCCGCCCCCCAGGTCGACGAGACCATCACCGAGATGTTCGCGCCGCCCGTCGCCCCGGCAGAACCCGTCACCGAGGTCGTCTTCGCGGCCGCGCCGGCGGATGTGGCCGTGCGGTCGGGCCGGCGCGAACACCGCGCCGCCGGCCCCCGCTTCCTCGGTCGTGCGCTGGGCGGACGCTCCGGAGCGCCGGCCCCCGGTCCTGCCGTTCCTCCCGAGCAGCTGACGTCGGGCGCTCCGGGCGCCGTCGGCGGCGTCGCTCCGGTGCTCGCGTCACCCGCTCCGACAGACGTGTTCGGCGCCGCATCCGGGGCGCTGACCGCTCCCTCGCTCATGGAGGCCCGTCTGATCTCGGCGTGGTTCGGCGACCACCAGGTGCTGCAGGACGTCTCGCTCACCATGCCCGCCGGACAGGTCACCGCCCTGATCGGCCCCTCCGGATGCGGCAAGTCGACGTTCCTGCGCATCCTCAACCGGATGCACGAGCTGGTGCCGTCGGCGAGTCTGGCGGGAGAAGTGCTGCTGGACGGCGCCGACATCTACGAGCCGACGCTGCCGGTCGTCGAAGCGCGCAAGCGCATCGGCATGGTGTTCCAGAAGCCCAACCCGTTCCCGGCGATGTCGATCTACGACAACGTGGTGGCGGGGCTGGCGCTGACGGGCGTCCGCGCCGACCGCGACCGCAAGGACTTCCTCGTCGAGACGTGCCTGACCAAGGCGGGCCTCTGGAACGAGCTGAAGGATCGCCTGCGTTCGCCCGGCGGGGGGCTCTCGGGCGGGCAGCAGCAGCGTCTGTGCATCGCGCGGTCTCTCGCCGTGCGCCCCCGCATCCTGCTCATGGACGAGCCCTGCTCGGCGCTCGACCCCACCTCGACGCGTGTGATCGAGGAGACGATGCTCGAGCTGGCGCACGAGGTGACGATCGTCATCGTCACGCACAACATGCAGCAGGCGCAGCGCGTCTCGCAGCAGTGCGCCTTCTTCCTCGCCTCGCAGGGCCAGCCCGGTCACATCGTCGAGCACGGCGACACCGACGCGATGTTCGGCGAGCCGATCGACCCGCGGACCTTCGACTACGTCAACGGCCGGTTCGGGTAGGCATCCGGCGCGGGATCGGCCGCGAGCCGGTCGAACTCGGCGAGCACGCGCGGGTGGGCGAGGATACGGAAGTGCCCTCCCGTCGGGAGGCGGACGTTGCGTGCCCCCGCCAGCTCCGAGCCCTCGGGGATGTGCGGGTCGAACGCGGCGTAGACCGAGACGATGCGCGCGTTGACGGCGGTGATGCCGGCGAGCGATCGCAGGACGGGATCGCTCGCGGCGAACGCGCGGAGCGCCCGGGTGGGCATGAGCCGGCTGTAGCGCGACCCCCCGAACGGGGTGGCGACGGCGAGGAGCGCGCGCACGCGCTCGCCGGTGCCCGTCTCGCTCAGGAGGTGCTTGCCGACGAGGCCGCCCTTGCTGTGCGCCACGAGGACGACGTCGCGGAGGTCGCGCTCCTGCAGCACCCGAGCCACGTGCGCCGCTGCCCGGGGGACGGGCCACCGGTTGCGCCCGAGCGCGGTGACCACGTGGACGGGGTGGCCGCGGGCGTGGAGCGCCTGCGCGAGCGGGCGGAGGAAGCGCCAGTCCTCGTAGATGCCCGGCAGCATGACCACCGGGCGTCCCGACCCCGTGGCGTAGGCGTCGGCGGGCGTCCGGTCGAGTGCGGCGCCGATCTGCGTCCGCAGGGCGTAGGCGTAGTCGCGCACCCACCAGACGCCCCGCTCCCACAGCCCCCGGACCAGCGCGCGCAGGGGCGGGCGCGCGGGGGTGGAGGACATCACCGCACGCTAGCGGTCGCCGCCCCGTGGAGCGGGCGGGGTTGCGGGCTGATCCGGAGATGTGCCACCGCATCGGCGATACTGGGGGCGTGCGTCGTACCCGGCTGTCCCGCGTCCTGCGCGGTGCGCTCGCGGCATCCGTGGCGACGTTCGTCGCTCTCCTCTCGCACGTGAGCGCCGGCGGCGAGATGCCCGGCGCGCTCGGACTCGCCGTGCCGTGGACGCTGTCGGTCGCCGTGTGCGTGCTGCTGGCCGGGCGCACCCTGTCGCTTCCCCGCCTGCTGGTGGGCACCGGCGTCAGCCAAGCGCTGTTCCACGCCCTGTTCGTGCTGGGGGCGGCTCCGGTCGCATCGACGGCGATACCCGGCGCGCACGACCACCACATGCCGGGCCTGTCGATCGTGGATGCGGCGGGCTCCGGCGCCGCGATCCCCGCCGCGGTCGGCCCGGACGCCCTCATGTGGGCGGGTCACGCGCTCGCCGCCCTCGTCACGGCCGTCGCGCTCCATCGCGGCGAGCGGGCGGTGCAGCGACTCGGCGCCGTCGTCCTGCTGTGTCTTCGCGCCCTCCGCACCCGGGTGCTCGCCGCCCTCGTCCTGCCCCACGCCGCCCCGGCGGGCACCGCATCCGTGCCTGCCCGCGACGAGCGCCCCGCGATGGAGCGCGTCGTCGGACGCGCGCTGCGTCGCCGCGGACCCCCGGTGGCCGCCGCGTCCTGACCCCGCCCCGGCGGCGCCGCGGACGCGCGCACGGGACGCCCGTCGTCCCGCTCCGGTGACTCCCGCCTCCAGGCGCGGGACGCACCGCCATCCCCGTTCGCCGACGCCGCGACACCGCGGCGCGTCCGGCGCGTGGCTCCGTCACGCCCGGGATCATCCGACAGGCTCGTCATGACCGCATCCACCACGTCCACCTCCGACGCCTCGCCCGCCGCGGCGCCTCCGACCCCCCGCCCCCGCGGCGACTGGTTCCCGCAGCTGCTGCGGCGGCTGCACTTCTTCGCCGGCATCCTCGTCGGCCCGTTCATCCTCGTCGCCGCCGTGAGCGGAGCGCTCTACGCGCTCACCCCCGCGATCGAGCAGGTCGTGTACGCGCACGAGCTGCAAGCGCCGCCGACCGAGACGCGCCTGACCCTGGCGGAGCAGATCCGCATCGCCCAGCAGCACGTCGACGGCGACGCGACCCTCTCGGCCGTCCGCCCCGCCCCGGAACCCGGCGACACGACACGCATCATGTTCGCCGCCGACGGCCTGGGCGCCAGCGAGTCCCGCGCCGTGTTCGTCGACCCGGGGACGGGCGAGATCCGCGGAGACCTGGTCGCGTACGGCACGAGCGGCGCGCTGCCGGTGCGCACCTGGATCTCGACCCTGCACCGCACCCTGCACCTGGGGGAGTTCGGCCGGTTCTACAGCGAGCTCGCCGCATCGTGGCTCGGCATCGTCGCGGTCGCCGGGCTGGTGCTGTGGGCGGTCCGCATCCGCAAGACGCGCGCCAAGCGCGACCTCGTCCGCCCCGCGCGGGGCGTGCGCGGCTACCGCCGGGTCTTCTCGTGGCATGCGTCGGTCGGTGTCTGGATGGTGCTGGGAGCGGTGTTCCTCTCCGCCACGGGCATCACCTGGTCGGCGTACGCGGGCCAGAACGTCGCGGACCTGCGCGCGGCCCTCGGCAGCGCGACGCCGACGATCACCACGACGCTCGGTGAGGCGGGCGAGGCCGACGACGAGCACGCGGGTCACCACGGCGCCGTCGGCGCACCGACCGGCGCCGCCAACCCGGCCACGTTCGATGCGGTCCTCGCGATCGCCCAGCGCGTGAACATCGACACCGGGCTGATCGAGATCTCTCCGCCCGCCGAGGCGGGTCGCGCGTGGACGGTGCGCGAGATCCAGACGTCGTTCCCCACCCAGGTCGACGCCGTGGCGATCGACGGCAACACCATGCAGGTCGTCGACCGCATCGACTTCGCCGACTTCCCGCTGCTCGCCAAGCTGTCGCGATGGGGGATCGATCTGCACATGGGGTCGCTGTTCGGCCTGGCCAACCAGCTCGTGCTCTTCGTGCTGGCGGCCGCGATCGCCGCGATGGTCGTGCTCGGCTACCTGATGTGGTGGAAGCGGCGGCCCGGGCGCGGGACGGCGCGGATGGGGGCGGCGCCGCGGCGCGGAGCGCTCCGCGAGGCGCCGTGGTGGGGGCTCGCGGCGGTCGGGATCGGCGCGGTCGTGCTCGGGATCTGGCTGCCCTTCGTCGGGTGGACGCTCCTCGGCTTCCTGCTGCTGGACACCGTCATCGGCTGGCGGCAGCGACGTCGGGGTGCGAGCGGCTGAGCGCCGTCGCGGTCTTACCCGGCTTTCTGCCAGGCCCGGGACGCAGGCGGTCGACAGGATGGGAACATGACCGCGCACCCCTTTGCGTCCCGGCCCTGGCTGTCTTCCTATGCCGAGGGCGTGCCGCACGAGATCGACGAGCCGACGCAGACCCTCACCGAGATGATGGAGGCGTCCGTCGCCGCCCATCGGGCGCGCCCCGCGCTCGAGTTCTTCGGTGCCGTGACGACGTACAAGGAGCTCGGCGAGCAGATCGAGCGCGCCGCCGAGGGGCTCCGACGGCTGGGCGTGAACGCCGGCGACCGCGTGGCGATCGTGCTGCCCAACTGCCCCCAGCACGTCGTCGCGTTCTACGCCGCGCTCCGCCTCGGCGCGGTCGTCGTCGAGCACAATCCCATCTACACGGCGCGTGAACTGCGCCACCAGTTCGAGGACCACGGTGCGCGGTTCGCGATCGTGTGGGACAAGATCGTCGACACCGTGGCGGACTTCCCCTCGGACCTCCGTCTCACCGCCGTGGTGTCGGTGGACATCACCCGCGCGCTGCCGCTCGGCAAGCGTCTGGCGCTGCGCCTCCCCGTCGCCAAGGCCCGCACGGCGCGGGCGCAGCTGACGACACGCCCGGCATCGCGCGACCGCACGAGCTGGAGCGATCTGGTCGATCACCGCCGGTTGTCGCACCGCATCCCGCGTCCGACGCTCGACGACGTCGCGCTGCTGCAGTACACGAGCGGCACGACGGGAAGCCCGAAGGGCGCGATCCTCACCCACCGCAACCTCCGCGCCAACGCCATGCAGGGGCAGGCGTGGGTGCCGGGCCTGGTCGAGGGGCAGGAGACCTTCTACGGCGTGCTGCCGCTCTTCCACGCCTACGGGATGACGCTCTGCCTGACCTTCGCGATGAGCATCGGCGCGAAGCTCGTGCTCTTCCCCAAGTTCGACCTCGACCTCGTGACCGCCGCGGCCCGGAACAGCCCGCCGACGTTCCTGCCGGGCGTACCGCCGATCTACGACCAGCTCGCGCGCGCCGCCTCCCGCGGCACGATCGACCTCACCAGCGTCCGCTTCGCGATCTCGGGGGCCATGAGCCTCCCCATCCCGACCGTGACCCGCTGGGAGGAGGCGACCGGCGGACTCCTCGTCGAGGGGTACGGCATGACCGAGACCTCGCCCGTGGCGCTGGGCAATCCCATCGGCCCGTCGCGGCGTCCCGGCACAGTGGGCGTGCCCTTCCCGAGCACCGAGATCCGCGTCGTCGATCCTGACGAGCCGAGCGTCGACCGCGAGCTGGGGGAGACGGGCGAGCTCCTCATCCGCGGCCCGCAGGTGTTCCAGGGCTACTGGCGTCGGCCGGACGACACCGCGGCCGCCCTGCTGCCCGGCGGTTGGCTGCGCACCGGCGACATCGCCTCGGTCTCGCCCGACGGCTTCGTCACGATCGTCGACCGGCTGAAGGAGCTCATCATCACGGGCGGCTTCAACGTCTCGCCGACCGAGGTCGAAGAGGCGCTGCTGAACCACCCGGATGTGGTGGCCGCGGCGGTCGTCGCGTTGCCGCGCTCGAGCGGCGGCGAGGACGTCGGTGCCGCCGTCGTGCTGCGCGACGGGGCGAACACGGACGTCGGCGCCATCCGCGACTTCTGCCGCACGCACCTGGCCGCCTACAAGGTGCCCAAGCGCATCGTCGTCACCGACGACCTGCCGCGGTCGCTCGTGGGCAAGGTGCTGCGCCGCGAGGTGCGCGACACGATCCTCCTGCCCCGCGCCGCCGCATCCCACCCCGACTGACCCCCGCCCCGGCCCCGGCCCCCGCACCGGCCCCGCCCGCCCCGCGCCGCCCCGCGCGGCTCCGCGCCCGCGCGTGTCCGCGCGTGCGGGGTCACCGGGCGCGGGGTCGCAAGGCGCGGGACGGGTTCGGCAGGGCGCGGGACGGCGGCGTCTGCGCGGGTCTTGTTCACTCGTCGCAAATGCGGCTTCGCGCCACGTTCACACCCCGCTTTTGCGACGAGTGAACAGGGGGCGCTGCGGGCACGGATGAGTCGGTGCGCGTCGCGCCCGACTCCCGCGCCCTGCCCCGTGCGGCACCGCGCCGCGGCGTGGCGCCGGCGCGGCTTCGGTTCACTTGTCGCAAAAGCGGAGTCGCGCCGCCGAGTACCCGTCTATCGCGACGAGTGAACACGTATGGCGCGGGGGGGGATGCGGGTTGGGCCGCCGGCCGGCGCGGGGCGGGCACGCCCGGGGTGTTCCGTATGCGCCCCGTCGTCCCCACCCCCTGTCTATTCGTCGCAAAAGCGGCGTCGCGTCCTGCTTGCACCCCGCTTTTGCGACGAGTGAACAGGGGTGCTGATGTGCGTGTGCCGTGGTAATGCGGGAGCGCGCGTCGTGCCGCTTCCGCCTAAAGCATCCCCGCTCGTTCGTCGCGAAAGCCGGGTGACGCTGAGGTGCACCCTGCTTTCGTGGCGAGTGAGCAGATGGGTGGCGCCCATCTCTGTGCAATGCCGACGGAGCCCCGCCTCGCATCGCCCATGCTCGTTCGTCGCGAAAGCGGGGTTGCGGGGCGGTGCATGCCGCTTTCGCGACGAATGAACTCGGGTGGATGCCGACGGCCCCTGTGCACCGGTGCTCGCCGCCGGTAGCGTGACGGGCACGAGGGTCGCCGGTCGGGGGCCGAAAGGCGCCGATCGCACCGAGGGAGAGGACGGCCATGGCCGAGTTCACGCGAGGTTTCGGAGGACGGCGACGGGAGACCGACGTGCGGTTGCCACCGGGACAGTTCCTGACGACCGACTTCCCGGTGCTGTCGGCGGGGCCCACCCCTCGGATCTCGACGGACGACTGGAGCTTCTCCATCCGCACCGAGAAGGGCGCCGCGCGCTCGTGGACCTGGGACGAGTTCCGCGCGCTTCCCGCCGAGGCGGTGCACACCGACATCCACTGCGTCACGCGATGGACGAAGCTCGACACCGAGTGGCGCGGGGTATCGCTCGACGTCCTCTTCGCCGACGTCGACACGGCCTATGGCTACGTCATGGCGCACTCCTACGGCGGCTACACGACGAACCTGCCGCTCGCCGACCTGCTGGGCGGCAAGGCCTGGGTCGCGTTCGAGTTCGACGGGCAGCCGCTGGACCCCGAGCACGGGGGACCGGCGCGGCTCTTCGTGCCGCACCTCTACTTCTGGAAGAGCGCCAAATGGGTGCGGGGGCTGTCGATGCAGCAGCACGACGACCCCGGGTTCTGGGAGCAGAACGGGTACCACACCCACGGCGACCCGTGGACCGAGGAACGCTACTGGTGAGGACCTCCGACTGGCTGCCCGCGCGGGTCGCCGCCGTGGTGCCCACCACGGCGCACGCACGGATCCTGACCGTGCACGTGCCGGGGTGGCCCGGCAACCTGCCCGGCCAGCACCTCGACATCCGTCTGACGGCCCCCGACGGCTACCAGGCGGAGCGCTCGTACTCGATCGCCTCGTCGGGACCGGGGGAGGACGTGGAGCTCGCGGTCGACGAGATCCCCGACGGCGAGGTGTCGCCGTACCTCGTGCGCATCGCCGAGCCGGGCGACGCGGTCGAGGTCAAGGGCCCGCTCGGTGCGTACTTCGTGTGGGATGCGGGGGATCCGTCGCCGGTGCAGCTGGTCGCCGGCGGGTCGGGCATCGTGCCCCTGCTGGCCATGGCCCGTGCGCGGGCGGATGTCGTCGGGGCAGCGCCCTTCCGGCTGCTGTACTCGGTGCGCACCCCCGTCGACGCGCTTTACCGCGACGAGATCGAGCGATTGCGTGCCACCGGGCTCGATGTCACCTGGGCGTACACCCGCCAGGCGCCGACGGGGTGGCCCGGGCATGTCGGACGCCTCACCGCCGAGGCGGTGGCGCGCTCGATCTGGGAACCGCAGGTGCATCCGCTCACCTTCGTGTGCGGCCCGACGGGGTTCGTCGAAGCCGCCGCGGACGCGATCGTCGCCGCCGGGCACGATCCGGTGCGCGTGCGCACCGAACGATTCGGAGGAAGCTGATGGACAGCACACCGCGGAGCCCGATCGACCCGCGCCGCGTCGCGCAGCGGGTCGACGGCAACGCCCTCGCCGGCATGCTCCAGGTCTTCGCGGGCGTCGATCCCGGAACCCTCGTGGTCGAATGCGGGCACTGCGGAGCGAGCGCGCCGCTGGCCGAATGGTCGGTCGAGCGCGACGCGCAGGGGGCCATCGTGCGGTGCCGCGCGTGCACCCGCACGCTCTGCACGTTCCTGGTGGAGGGCGGCCGCGTCATCCTGCGGACGGCCGCCGGGGCCGTCTCGGTGGACGGCGACTGATCGGCAGCGCCCGCGCGGGGACCGGTGTCAGCTCTGCCAGCCGTGCGCGTTGAACCACGCGCCGCGCCGAGCGGCGTCGGCCTCATCGGCCGCACCGCGGAAGGCGTCGTGGGCGCGCAGGCGCCCGTCGTCCCGCGCGACGAAACCGCCGCAGGCGGGGCAGAGACCGGCGCCGAACGGGAACCCGTCGGCCAGGGGCGGCGCGGCCGCCACGGCCGTCCCGCCGCCCGCGCACGCGGGTGCGTCGGCATCGTGTTCCGACCACATGCGGCTCGTGCCGACACGATTGTGGAGGCCCGCGTGACCGCGCGGACGCGTGCAGAGCGCGCCCCGCGAGCGGCTGCGGCACCAGGCGGAGGTGGGGAACGACGAAGAGCCGGTCACGGGCGGCCCCGCATCCGGCGCGACAGTCGTACGATGGACGACATGTCTTCGACCTCTCCGCTCATCCCGCTGTCGTCGGTGCGCCCCGAAGGGGCGGAACCGCTTCCCGTGATCGACGCCGACGCAGCCGGGTGCTGCGGCGGCGGTTCCTGCAGCGTCGACTGATCGGCCCGGGCGCTGACGCCCGAGCCGATCATGGGCTCAATGGCCCATCGGAACCTCGCCGACCGCGTCGGCGGGCTTGCGGATGAGGATGGCGCCGACGATCGTCGGGATCGCCACGATCGCCGCGAACAGGAACGCCTGACGCGCTCCCGCCGCCCACGCGGCCTGCTCGCCGGCGGCGGCGTTGGCCTCGAACCCGGCGTTCATGATCGTGATCATCACGGCGATGCCGGCGGCTCCTGCCACCTGCTGCACGGTGCTGACGATCGCGCTGCCGTGCGAGTAGAAGCGCGGCTCGAGCGATCCGAGCGACGCCGTGAACAGCGGCGTGAACGAGAGGGCCAGCCCGATCGAGAGCAGGGTCTGGGTGACGACGAGCTCCCACACCGGGGTGTTCTCGGTGAGCGTCGTGAACAGCCACAGCAGTGCGACGACCAGGATCGAGCCGGGCAGCAGCAGCACGCGCGTGCCCCAACGGTCGTAGATGCGCCCGATGAGGGGTCCGGCGAGCCCCATCGCCAGCGAGCCGGGCAGGACGACGAGCCCGGTCACGAGCGGGCTCAGGCCCATCGCGTTCTGCGCGAACAGCGGCAGCACCGTGATGGTGCCGAAGAACGCGAGCGAGATCACCGCGAAGTGGCCGACCGACAGCGAGAAGTTCGCCGAGCGGAACACGCGCAGATCGAGCAGCGCGTCGTTGCGGCGCTGCAGCCGCAGCTGGCGCCAGATGAACGCGGCCAGGGCGGCGACGCCGACGACGAGGGAGATCACGAAGGTCGCGGTCGACATGCCCGATGCGGCGGCGGCATCCGCCGTCGAGCCGCCGTGCGAGCCGCCTCCGCCGATCTGGCTCAGGCCGAACACGATGCCGCCGAAGCCGAAGGCCGACAGCACGATCGAGAGCACGTCGACGCGGGCGTGGGTCTGCGAGCCGACGTTGCGGATCCAGCGTGCGCCGACGACGAGGGCGACGATGGCGATGGGCAGCACGACGCCGAAGATCCAGCGCCATCCCAGCGTGTCGAGCAGGAAGCCCGACATGGTCGGGCCGATCGCGGGCGCGAGCGCCATGACGATGCTGACGCGTCCCATCATGCGGCCACGGGACTGCGGGGCCACCAGGGTCATGATCGTGGTCATGAGCAGCGGCATCATGATCGCCGTGCCGGAGGCCTGCACGACGCGGGCGACGAGCAGCACCTCGAATCCGGGGGCGAGCACGGCGATGAGCGTTCCGGCGCTGAAGAGCGACATCGCCGTCACGAACACCTGGCGGGTCGTGAGGCGCTGCAGCAGGAAGCCCGTGATGGGGATGACGACGGCCATCGTGAGCATGAACGCGGTGGTGAGCCACTGCGCCAGGACGGCCGTGATGCCGAGATCCGTGATGAGGTGCGGGATCGCGACGCCCATCGTGGTCTCGTTGAGGATCGCGACGAACGCGGCCCCGAGCAGCAGCCAGATGACGCGGGTGTCGGAGCGGGGGACAGCGGCGGCGCCGGTGGAAGTGGGTACGGAACCAGTGCTGAGCGCATTGGCGTGCATCGGCGTCTCCTCGAGAAGCAGGCGGGTTCGGGGATGGCTGCCGGAATCGGCGAACGTCAACCCTAACCGCGACCGGTGACACGGCATTCCCGATCGGGTGAACGCGCGGCTCGTCGTGGTGGTTCCGCGCGGGTCCAGCCGCGCCGAGCGCGCCTAGGCTGAGGCCATGAGCATGCCCGGGCCGCACCGCCCGCCCGTCTTCCGGGGAGTGGATGCGGCCGCGCAGCGGGCGCGCAACGCCGAGGCCCCCCGCATCCCGCACCTGGGTCGCCGCGTCGCGGCGCTGTTCCGCCCGTACCGGGCCCGCCTGGTGGCCACGGCCGTGCTCGTGGTGCTGGGCGCGGCGGTCGCGGTGGTGCCGCCGCTCATCGTCGAGCAGGTCTTCGACCAGGCGCTGTTCCCGACCGACGGCGGGCCGGTGCAGGTGCCGCTGCTCGTGCGTCTGGTCAGCATCATGATGGCGCTGTTCCTGGTGTCGGCCGGGCTCCAGGTGGCGCAGACGTGGTTCACCTCGACCATCGGCAACAATGTCACGGGCGACCTGCGCGTGCGCCTGTTCGAGCACCTGCAGTCGATGGGGATGGCGTTCTTCACGCGCACTCGCACGGGCGTCATCCAATCGCGCCTGCAGAACGACGTCGGCGCCGTGTCGGACGTGCTCACCAACACCGTCACGAGCATCCTCGGCAACTCGGTCACCGTGATCGCCTCGCTCATCGCGATGGTGCTGATCGACTGGCGGCTCACGATCATCGCCGTCTTCCTGATGCCGATCCTCGCCCTCGTGCAGCGCCGGGTCGGTCAGGTGAGGGCGCGGATCGCCGGTCAGACGCAGGAGTCGCTGTCGGAGCTTTCGGCGATCACGCAGGAGAGCCTGAGCGTGTCGGGCATCCTGCTCGCCACGTCCTTCAACCGGCAGAGCGACGAGTCCGACCGCTACCGCGCCGAGAACCGCTCGCAGGTGACACTGCAGGTGCGCCAGGCCATGAGCGGCCAGGGGTTCTTCGCCCTGGTCGGGGTGATCATGGCGAGCGTGCCCGCCATCGTGTACCTCGTGGCGGGGCTGCTGATGACCGGCGGCGCCGACACGATCAGCGCCGGCACGGTCGTCGCCTTCACGACGGTGCAGGCGCGGCTCCTGCAGCCGCTCATGGGGCTCATGCGGGTGACCCTCGACGTGCAGACGTCGGCCGCGGTCTTCGCCCGCATCTTCGAGTACCTCGACCTGCGTCCCGCCATCCGCGACCGCGACGACGCGATCGACGCGAAGGATGCACCGGGCCCGCTCGGTCGCATCGAGTTCCGCGACGTCACCTTCCGGTACCCGGGAGCGGCGGCCGACACGCGTCCGACGCTCGACGACGTCTCGTTCACGGTCGAGCCCGGTCAGCACGTGGCCCTGGTCGGGCCGAGCGGCGCGGGCAAGAGCACGATCCTGTCGCTGGCGCCGCGGCTCTACGAGGCGGATGCCGGTGCCGTGCTGTTCGCCGGGGCCGACGTCCGGGCGCTCACCGGCGCATCGATCATCGACAGCGTCGGCATCGTGTCGCAGGAGACCTACCTCTTCCACGCCACGATCCGCGAGAACCTGCGCTACGCCAAGCCCGACGCCACGGAGGCGGAACTCATCGCCGCGTGCGAGGCGGCCAACATCCACGACGTGATCGCGGGCTTCGAGCACGGGTACGACACGGTCGTGGGAGAGCGGGGGTACCGCCTGTCGGGCGGCGAGAAGCAGCGGATCGCGATCGCGCGGGTGCTGCTGAAGGACCCGCCCGTGCTGCTGCTCGACGAGGCGACCTCGGCGCTCGACACCCGCTCGGAGCGTGTCGTGCAGTACGCGTTGGATGCGGCGGTGCGCGGCCGGACGACCATCACGATCGCCCACCGGTTGTCGACCGTGGTCGCGGCGGACGTCATCCTCGTGCTCGATCGCGGCCGCATCGTCGAGTCGGGCACGCACGCCGAGCTCCTCGCCGACGGCGGGCTCTACGCCTCGCTCGCGCTGCAGCAGCTCGCGCCCTGAGCGGCGCCCCTCACGCGTCCGCTCACCAGAGACGCGCGGCGGACAGCAGCGGCTGCGTCGCCTCGGGCAGCGTCAGCTCCCGCGCGTCGGGCCGCTCGGCCAGCGTGCGGGTGAAGGCGCCGACGGCGCGCCGGTACGCGTCCTCCGGGTGCGCGAAGGCGATGGTCGCCAGGCGAGGCACATCCATCCGCAGCAGCTGGCCGACGCGCGCGCGGGCGGCGTCGGGGTGCGCGGTGGCGTCCAGGACGGCGAGCCCCGCCGTCATCGCGTCCAGGCAGTCGTGCAGCACGTCGATGCGTTCCTCGTGCTGCGTGATCGACGACCCGTCGGCGCGCTCGCGCCAGTGCACGATCACGTCGGGCACGACGTCGAAGCGTCGCGCGCGGGCGTACATCTGCTGCGCCACGATCTGGTCCTCGTACAGTCGTCCCTCGGGGAAGCGGAGCCCCGCGTGCTCCCAGAACGCGGTGCGGCTGAGCTTCGACCACGCCACGATGTTCGCGGTCACCTCCGGATGGTCGTCGACCGTCGTCCCGCGCCGCTCGGGGGCGGTGGCGGCGTCGACCCACGGCTGGACCTCGCCCGGGGCGTAGCCGCCCACGCCGTCGGGACGCAGCCGCACGTACGCACCCACCGCGAAGTCGCTGCCGGTCGCGTCGAGCAGGGGGACCATGCGCTCGAGGGCCCCCGGCAGGAGCACGTCGTCGGCGTCCAGGTAGCCGAGGAACGGGGTGTCGACGGTGGCGAGCGCCGCGTTCCGCGCCGCGCCGAGGCCGCGACGCCGGTCGAGGTGGATGACGCGGAAGCGGTCGTCGCGTGCGGCCGCGTCGTCGAACACCGCGCCGGTCGCGTCGGAGGACGCATCGTCGACGAGCACGGCGCGCCAGTCCGAGAAGCGTTGGGCCTCGAGCGAGGCGATGGCCTCCGGAGCCCACGGTGCCACATCGAATCCGGGGACGATGATCGTGACGATCGGGCGGCGGCTCACGGCCCCGATTGTACGGCCGCGACCGAGGCGACGGCCGCCGTCACGGCGTCGGCCACCGCATCCAACGGCTCGTGCAGATCGTGGGGGAAGGTGAAGCGCACCGAGGTCTGCGCGACGTCGGCCGGGATGCCGGCGGCCACGAGCACGTGCGAGGGTTCATCGCTGCCCGCCGCGCACGCGGATCCGCTGGAGGAGACCACGCCGCGGCGTTCGAGCTCCAGCAGCACGGCCTCACCGCTCGTCCCCGCGAACGTGAAGCTCGCGGTGCCGGGGAGCCGCATGACCGGATGACCGGTGAGGCGCGCGGACGGCACGTCGGCGAGGACCCGGGCGATGAACGCATCCCGCAGCCGCGTGAGACGTGCGGCGGATTCCTCGCGCTCGGTCTCGGCGAGCTCGAGCGCGGTCGCCAGGCCCACCGCGCCGGCGACGTCGGGCGTGCCGCTGCGTCGACCGCGCTCCTGCCCGCCGCCGTGCAGCAGCGGCTCGATCGGGATGCGGCCCCGCACCGCCAGTGCGCCGATGCCGGGGAGCGCGCCCACCTTGTGCCCGGCGATCGTGATCGCGTCGGCGCCCGTTCCCGCCAGCGGCAGCCACCCCGCGGCCTGCACGGCGTCCAGGTGCAGCGGGATGCGGCGCGCCCGGGTCAGGGCGGCGACCGCCGCGACGTCCTGCACCGTGCCGATCTCGTTGTTGGCGTAGCCGATGCTCACGAGCGCCGTGTCGTCGCGCAGATGCGCGGCCACGGCATCCGGGTCGAGGAGTCCCGTCCCATCGACGTCGACCAGCGTGGCCTCGAACCCGTGGAGACGCGTGAGAGCGGCCACCGATTCGAGCACGGACTCGTGCTCGATCGGCGTGGTCACCACGTGACGCGCGCCACGCGCGAGGGCCGCCGCCACGGCGATGCCCTTGACGGCCAGGTTGTTGCCCTCGGTGCCACCCGAGGTGAACACGACATCGCCCGCCCGCATCCCCAGGATCGCGGCGACGCGTGCGCGGGCATCGGCCAGGGCGCGGGCGGCGCGGTCGCCGATCTCGTGCGTGCTGGAGGGGTTGCCGAAGCCGGTCGTCCAGTGCGGCAGCATCGCCTCGAGCACCTCGGGACGCACCGGGGTCGTGGCCGCGTGGTCGAAGTACAGCGTGGGCATGGCCGGTCTATGCCGGATCGGGAATGTGGACGGCGAGGTCGAGCCCGAGGTCGAGCCCGCGCGCGGCGTGGGTGAGGGCACCGACCGAGATCACATCGACGCCGGTCTCGGCGATCGCGCGCACGGTCGAGAGGTCCACGCCGCCCGACGCGTCGACGATCGCGCGGCCGGCGACGCGCTCGACGCCCTGCGCGAGATCGGCGAGCGAGAAGTTGTCGAGCATGATCGTGTCGATCCCCGCGGCGAGCACCTCGTCGATCTGATCGAGACGGTCGACCTCCACCTCGACGTGGGTGGTGTGGGGGAGCCGCGCGATGGCCTCGGTGAGCGCATCGGTGACCCAGGCGCCGGAGGCGGTGAGCACGGCCAGGTGGTTGTCCTTGGCCATCACCGCGTCCGAGAGCGAGAACCGGTGGTTGTGTCCGCCGCCGGAGCGCACCGCGTGGCGCTCGAAGGCGCGCAGGCCCGGCGTGGTCTTGCGGGTGTCGACGATGCGGGCGCGGGTGTGGGCGACCTCGGCGACGTATGCCGCGGTGAGCGTCGCGATCCCCGACATCCGCTGGACGAAGTTGAGTCCGACCCGCTCGCCGGTGAGGACGGCGCGCGCCGGCCCCGAGACGCGGGCGAGAACGTCGCCCGCGGCGAACGCGGCGCCGTCGGCGAGGAGGTCGGAGACCTGCACCCGCGCGTCCACGAGGCGGAAGGCCGCGGCGAAGACCTCGGCGCCCGAGAACACCCCCGCCTCGCGGGCGACGAGATCGGCCGTCGCCACGGCATCCGCGGGGATCAGCGCCTCGCTCGTGATGTCGCCCCACGGGGCGTCCTCCTCGAGGGCGGCGGCGACGACGCGGTCGATCGTGGAACGGGTCAGCATGCGGCGGCCTCCTGCAGGGCGGACGGGCGGGGAGCGGCGGCCGTGTGGTCGTCGCGACGGAAGTGCGCGCCCACCGAGGTCGCGCGGCGGGCGGCGGCGGCGATCAGCGCGCGTGCCACGAGCAGCAGATTGGCGTCCTCACGGGCGGCGACGCTCTGCGCGGCGGGGAGGGATGCCGACCAGGCGGCGAGCACGGCGTCCGCCTCGGCGAGCCCCGCGGCGTCGCGGGTGAGCCCCGCATGCCGCCACAGAAGCTCCTGAAGCGCCGCGCGGGAGAAGGGTGCGCTCGCGTGCCGGGCCGCGACGGGCGGTGCCGTGGGCGTCGTCCGTGCGGGTGCGGCCGCCGGGGATCCGGGACGACGGGAGGTCGCCGCCGCGGCCGCGCGGGCGCCGAACACCGCGCCCTCGAGCAGCGAGTTGGAGGCCAGACGGTTGGCGCCGTGCACGCCGGTGCGCGCGGTCTCGCCGACCGCGAAGAGGCCGGGGAGCGTCGCGCGACCGTCGAGGTCGGTGACGACGCCGCCCATCAGGTAGTGGGCGGCGGGCGTGACCGGGACGCTCTCGCGCGACCAATCGATCCCGCGGGAGCGGAGCACCGCGTCGATGGTCGGAAAGCGCCGGGCGAGGAACGCCGCGGTGTCGTCGCCGCCGAGCGCCGTCGCGTCCAGCAGCACGGGCTGCCCGCCCTGCGCCGCGACCTGGCGGGCGATGGCCCGGGCGACGACATCCCGGGGCGCGAGCTCGCCGTCGGGATGCGCGTCGAAGGCGAAGCGCCGGCCGTCGACGGCGCGCAGCACGGCGCCCTCGCCGCGGACGGCCTCGGAGATGAGGAAGGGGGAGCCCACGGCCAGCACGGTGGGATGGAACTGCACAAACTCGAGGTCGTCGACCGCGGCGCCCGCCCGGAGTGCGGCGGCGATGCCGTCGCCCGTCGCCACGGCGGGGTTGGTCGTGTGCGCGTAGAGCTGCCCGGCGCCGCCGGTGGCCAGGATGACCGCATCCGTCCGGATCGTCCGCGGTGCGCCGTCCGTGCCGATGAGCTCCACACCCGTGACCCGCGCGTCCGTCACGACGAGATCGGCGAGGAACGTGTGCTCGAGCACGGTGATCGCGGGCTCGTCGCGCATTCGCGCCACCAGCGTCCGTTCGATGGCAGCGCCCGTCGCGTCGCCGCCGGCGTGCAGGATGCGGGCGTGCGAATGCGCCGCCTCGAGCCCCATCCGGAGCGCCCCTGCCGCATCGCGGTCGAACGGCACACCCGCGGCGATGAGGTCGCGGATGCGGTCGGGTCCCTCGCCCACGAGCACGTCGACGGCCGCGGGGTCGCCGAGGTCCGCGCCCGCGCTCAGGGTGTCGACCGCGTGCGAGGCGGGGGAGTCGGCGGCGGTCATCACCCCGGCGATACCGCCCTGCGCGAGCGCGGTGGCGCCGTCGGCCACGCCGCGCTTGGTCACGAGCGTGACCACGGCACCGGCCGCCGCGGCGGTCAGGGCGGCGGTGAGGCCGGCGATGCCGCTGCCGACGACGACGACCCGGGCGTTCATGCGACGGGGGTGGCCGGGGGCTTGGCCGCCAGCATCCGCTCGAGGGCGACGCGGGCGGGGTCGGCCACGTCCGAGGGCACCGTGATGCGGTTCACGACGCGTCCGGCGACGAGCTCTTCGAGCACCCACGCGAGGTAGCCCGGGTGGATGCGGTACATCGTCGAGCACGGGCAGACGACCGGGTCGAGGCAGAAGATCTCGTGCTGCGGGTACTCGGCGGCCAAGCGCTGCACGAGGTTGATCTCGGTGCCGATCGCGAAGGTCGTCGGCTCCGTCGCCGCCTGGATGGCCTTGCGGATGTAGTCGGTGGAGCCGGCCTCATCCGCCGCGTCGACGACGGCCATCGGGCACTCCGGGTGCACGATGACGCGCACGCCCGGGTGCTCGGCGCGGGCCTTGTCGATCTGGTCGACCGTGAAGCGCCGGTGCACCGAGCAGAAGCCGTGCCACAGGATGACCTGCGCGTCGTGCAGGGTCTGCGCGTCGCCGCCGCCGAGCGGCTTGGTGGGGTTCCACATCGGCATGCGCTCGAGCGGCACGCCCATGGCCTTGGCGGTGTTCCGACCCAGGTGCTGGTCGGGGAAGAACAGCACGCGGCGACCGCGCGCGAACGCCCACTCGAGCACCGTGCGGGCGTTCGACGAGGTGCAGACGATGCCGCCGTGACGCCCGACGAAGCCCTTGATCGCCGCGGAGGAGTTCATGTACGTCACGGGGATCACCGGGAGGAGGCCCTCCTCGTCCGGGGTGTCCATGTCGCCGAAGAGGTCCTCGAGGGCCTCCCAGCACTCCTCGACCTGGTCGATGTCGGCCATGTCGGCCATCGAGCAGCCGGCCGCGAGGTTCGGCAGGATCACCGCCTGGTCGGGCCCGGACAGCAGATCGGCGGTCTCGGCCATGAAGTGCACGCCGCAGAAGATGATGGCCTCGGCCTCGGGGTGGGCCTGCGCGGCGCCCGCCAGCTGGAAGGAGTCGCCGACGTAGTCCGCGTGGCGGACGACCTCCTCGCGCTGGTAGAAGTGCCCCAGCACCACGGCCCGGTCGCCGAGGGTCTGCTTGGCGGCGATGATGCGCTGCTCCAGCTCGTCGTCGGGGGCGTCGCGGTACTCCTGCGGCAGTGCTCCCTGGCGCGGGGCGCCGGTGGGGATGACATCGCCCATCGAGGCGCCCGGTCCGTAGCCCGGCCGGGTATCGAAATCCCACGGGCCCACGGCGAGGTCGGTGTTGCAGGTGTCGCCGGTGGCGGCGCCCGAGACGATCGCCTGGATCTCGTGATCGACGGAGGGGTCGATCGGCCGCGGTCCGAGTGTGAGTGTCGTGGTGCTCATGTCGTCCTCGATTCGTGCGGGAACATCGGACCGAGCGGGCCTCGTTCGGCCAGCTCGACGTCCTGGTTGTAGCGGTAGAGCCGTGCCGGCCGGTGGCTGCCGGTGCGGAACGACTCGGTGGGGATGAGGGTGCCGGAGTGCTCGACCTGACGCCGGAAGTTCGCCGGGTCCAGTCGCACGCCCAGGATGGACTCGTACACCTCGCGCAGCTCCGCCAGGGTGAACGCGTCGGGGAGCAGGCCGTGCGCGATGCGGCTGTAGCCCACCTTGTTGCGCAGGCGCCACAGGGCGTACTCGAGGATCTGGGTGTGATCGAACGCCAGGTCGGGAAGGTTCGCCGCGGGGAACCACTCGACGTTCTCCGGCGCATCCCCGGCGGCCGCATGCGCGGCGACCTGGGCGTCGACCTCGTCGGCGCGCAGCAGCGCCCAGTACACGATCGAGATGACACGGCTGGTCGACCGGTCGACGTCGCCGAAGGCGTAGAGCTGCTCGAGGTAGCTGGCGCGGAGTCCCGTGGTCTCGCCGAGGGTGCGGGATGCCGCATCCTCGAGGTTCTCGGTGACGTCCAGCCATCCGCCGGGCAGCGCCCAGGCGCCTTCGAACGGGTCGCGCGTGCGCCGCACCAGCGGCAGCGTGAGCTCGGCGCTGTCGTCGCTCAGGCGCCGCAGGCTGAAGATCACGGTCGAGACCGCGACGCGCGTCGTGTCGGACGTGGCGCTGTCGCGGAGAGCGGGGGCGGCGTTGGTTCGTGTCATCATGACTCTAACTTCGGGATCATCTTAATGTCAGTGTGACCAGAACCGCAAACCGCGCATGTTCGTGCGACACCTGCACGACCCGTGGGGCAGATGATGCCCGGCGGGGCGCCGGGGGATACAGGGGCACCACCGGTCGTGCATCCGTGCACGGGCCGGGCGGCGGGTGCCGGCGGGCCGTCGCCCAGGTGCGCCGCTTACGCTGAGCGGGTGAATGCGCTCGTGGTGGATGTGGTGCTCGTGCTGGCACTGGTCCTGGCCCTCGTGCAGGGCCTCCGGCGGGGGCTGCTGGCGAGCCTCGGCGCGCTCGTCGGCCTCGCGCTCGGCGGCGCCGCCGCGTGGTGGCTCGTGCCCGTCGTCACGCGCGCCGTGCCCGCCGCCGAATGGCGGGGATGGGTCGTGTTCGGCGTCGTGTTCGTGGGCCTGCTCGGCGGGGCCGCCGTGGGCAGCGCCGTGGGTACGTCGCTCCGGCGCCGGGCCGACCGCATCCGGCTGAAAGGCATCGACCGCGCCCTCGGCGGCGTGGTCAACACAGTCGTCGTCGCGCTCGCGCTCGCCCTCGTCGGGCAGAGCGTCGCGGTCATGGGCATCCCCGGGGTGTCGTCCGCGCTGGCCTCCTCGACCGTGCTGCGCGGCATCGACACGCTCACCCCGCGCCCCCTCGACGAGGCGCTCGCGCAGGTGCGCTCCGTCGTCGTCGACGACGGCCTCCCGCAGCTCGGCGCGCTCTTCGACGGGTTCCCCACGATCGGGCAGGCTCCGCCCGTCGATCTCGACGATCCGGCGCTCAGTGCCGCGGCGCAGTCCGTGGCCCGCGTCGCGGGCACCGCCTACTCGTGCGGACGGAACCTCACCGGCACCGGCTTCGTCGTGGCCCCCGACCGCGTCGTGACCAACGCGCACGTGGTCGCGGGGGTCGATGCCCCCGTGGTGGAGCTCCCCGGACGCACGGCGCGCGAGGGCCGGGTCGTCTACTTCGACGCCGCGGCCGACCTCGCCGTCGTCGCCGTCGACGGACTGGATGCCGCTCCGCTGGCGATCGCCGACGACCTGCCGCTCGGCGGCGCCGGCGTCGTGCAGGGCTATCCCTACGGCGGCCCCTTCACGATGGGCTCCGCGGGCGTCCGCTCCTCGGGCACCGTCGTCGTGCCCGACATCTACGAGCAGTCCTCCCAACCGCGCGAGGTCTATGCGCTCGACGCGGTCGTGCGCCCGGGCAACTCCGGCGGCCCGCTCCTCACCTCGCAGGGCGGCGTCGCGGGGGTCGTGTTCGCCCGGGCCGACGACGGCAGCGACATCGGCTACGCCATGACGACGGCGCCGCTGCGCCCCGTCGTCGACGCCGCGCCCGGCCTCTCCGACGCCGTCTCGACAGGCCCCTGCGTGGCGTGAGAGCGGAGGATCGCGTTCGGGGGAGCGCGGCGGCTATGCTGGGCGCCACACGTGAATATCGGCCCCACGATCGTTGCGGGAGAGCCTCGGTGACACCAGCCGAGCACCGAAGGAGCAAGCCTCCCCGCCAATCTCTCAGGTATGCGTACCGCAACGGTCAGGCCACTCTGGAAAGCGATCCCCACGGATCCGCCGACGGTGAAAACCCTCGCTCCCGAGGGTGAAACTCTCAGGCCCATGACAGAGGGGGAGTTCTTCAGGCATCTGCCTGCCCGCACCCACCCGGGAGAACTCATGACCGACCCACGCTCCACCCCGCTCCGTGAACGCCATGAGGCGCTCGGCGCGGCCCTGACCGATTTCGGCGGCTGGCAGATGCCGGTCCGCTACGGCTCCGACCTCGCCGAGCACCGCGCCGTCCGCGAGTCCGCCGGGCTCTTCGACGTCTCCCACATGGCCGAGTTCCTCGTCACCGGTGCGCATGCCGGGGCGTTCCTCGATTTCGCGCTCGCCGCGCGGCACTCGACGATGCCGCTCGGGAAGGCGAAGTACTCGCTGCTGCTCAGCGAGGAGGGCAGCATCCTCGACGACCTCATCGTGTACCGCCTGGATGAGGACTGGTTCGTCGTCATCGCCAACGCGGGCAACGCGGCGCTGGTCGCCGAGACCTTGGCCGCGCGCCGCGAGGCCTACCCGCTGCCGGAGGTCCCGGTCGCCGACGACGGGTCGTTCGCCTTCGTCCCGGGGCGTCACGTGAGAGTCGAGGACGCCTCATCCGCGACCGGGCTCGTGGCGCTGCAGGGACCGCGGGCCGCGGAGATCCTGGCCGCGCTCGACGGCCTCGATCTGACGGTGCCGGCGCGACGCCAGGGCGACACCCCGCAGCCGTGGACGCTCGACGAGCTGCCCTACTACGCGGCACGGTCGGCGTCCTTCCGCGGCGCGGCGCTCCTCATCGCCCGCACCGGGTACACCGGCGAGGACGGCTTCGAACTGCTCGTGTCCGCCGACACGGTGGGCGACCTCTGGGACGCTCTGCTCGAGGCGGGGGAGCCGCTCGGGCTCGTCCCCGCGGGCCTCGCCGCGCGCGACACCCTGCGTCTGGAAGCGGGGATGCCGCTGCACGGCCATGAGCTCAGCCGCGACATCCGCCCCGCCCAGGCAGGCCTCGGGCGCGTCGTGAAGAGCGGCGACGACGACTTCGTCGGCAAGGCGGCGCTCGCCGCATCCGCCGCCGATGCGCCCGTGCTCGTCGGACTCGTGTCCGAGGGCAGACGCGCCGGGCGTGCCGGCTACGCCGTGGTGGATGCCGCCGGCACCGCTGTCGGCGAGATCACGAGCGGCGCGCTCAGCCCCACCCTCGGCCATCCCATCGCGATGGCCTACGTCGCCCCCGCCGTGAGCGGGGACGGCACCGAACTCTTCATCGATGTGCGGGGGACCCGCATCCCCGCGACCGTGACCGCCCTGCCGTTCTACCGGAGGAAGAAATGATCGATCTCACCGCCCTGTCCTACACCGCCGAGCACGAGTGGGTGTCGGTCGACGACAATATCGCCACCTTCGGCATCACCGACTACGCCGCCGACAAGCTCGGCGACGTCGTGTTCGTCGAGCTGCCCGCGATCGGCGGCGAGATCACCGCCGGCCAGGTGTGCGGCGAGATCGAGTCGACGAAGTCCGTCGGCGAGCTCTACGCCCCGGTCACCGGGCGCGTGATCGAGGTCAACGGCCACGTCGACGACGACCCCTCGCTCGTCAACAGCGCGCCCTTCGAGGGCGGTTGGCTCGTGCGGGTCGACCTGCAGGGCGAGACCCCCGCCGGTCTCCTCGACCGCGACGCGTACCTCGCCCTCGTCGGGGACGCCGAGTGAGCGTCCCCTTCGTCTCACGCCACATCGGCATCGACGCGCCGGCCGAGCGCCGGATGCTCGACGCGCTGGGCTACGACAGCGTCGACGCGCTCGTCGAGGCCGCGGTCCCCGCATCCATCCACGTCGCACCGCGGGCGACCAGCAGCATCCCGCCGGCGGCCAGCGAAGCCGAGGCGCTCGACGAGCTGCGGCAGCTGGCCGCGCAGAACCGTCCCGCCAAGGCGCTCATCGGCCTGGGCTACTACGACACCGTGACGCCGTCGGTCATCGCGCGGAACGTGCTCGAGAACCCGTCCTGGTACACGGCGTACACGCCGTACCAGCCCGAGATCTCGCAGGGGCGTCTCGAGGCGCTGATCAACTTCCAGACCATGGTCACCGACCTCACCGGGCTCGCGACCGCCGGCGCCTCGATGCTGGATGAGGCGACCGCGGTCGTCGAGGGGATGCTGGTCGCCCGGCGCGCCTCGAAGGCGGCATCCGACGTGTTCCTCGTCGACAGCGACGCGCTGCCGCAGACCCGGGCGCTGCTGCGTCATCGGGCCGCGGCGGTCGGTATCGAGATCCGCGAGGTGGACTTCCGCGTGTGGGAGGCCGCCGGCGGCCAGGCGGACCGGGCCATCCCCGACGCGTTCGGCGTCTTCGTGCAGTACCCCGGCGCCTCCGGCCGGGTGTGGGATCCCACCCCGGCGATCGCGGCCGTCCAGGAGCGCGGCGGTCTCGCCGTGGTCGCCGCCGACCTGCTCGCGCTCACGCTGCTGCGTTCACCGGGGTCGCTCGGCGCCGACATCGCCGCGGGCACCACGCAGCGTTTCGGTGTCCCGCTGGGCTTCGGCGGACCGCACGCCGGATATCTCGCCGTGCGGGCCGGGCTCGAGCGCCAGCTGCCGGGACGCCTCGTCGGCGTCTCGCAGGACGCCGCCGGGCACCCCGCCTATCGACTCGCGCTCCAGACCCGCGAGCAGCACATCCGCCGCGAGAAGGCGACGTCCAACATCTGCACCGCGCAGGTGCTGCTGGCCGTCATGGCCGCGATGTACGCGGTCTATCACGGGCCGGACGGGCTCCGCGCGATCGCCTCCGAGGTCGCGCGGCGGGCCGAGGCGCTCGCCGCCGTCCTCCGCTCGTACGGGCTCGAGGTGGCGCACGAGGCGTTCTTCGACACGCTGCGGGTGGTCGTGCCCGGCCGTGCGGAGGACGTCGTGAACCGCGCCCGCGCCCTCGGCTACCAGCTCTTCTGGGTGGATGAGGCGACGGTCGGCCTCTCGGTCGACGAGACGACGACCGATGCCGACCTGGCCGCGGTGGCCCGCGCCTTCGGCGTGCCCGACGAGACGCCCGTGGTGTCGGCGGACGCGGTGCCGCTCGCCGGCGTCGACCGGGTGCTGCATCGCGACGACGAGTACCTCACGCATCCGGTGTTCTCGGCGCACCGTTCCGAGACGGCGATGATGCGCTATCTCAAGACGCTGGCCGACCGGGACTACGCGCTCGATCGCGGCATGATCCCGCTCGGCTCGTGCACCATGAAGCTCAACGCCGCCACCGAGATGGCCGCCGTCTCGTGGCCCGAGTTCTCGCGCGTGCACCCCTTCGCGCCCGAGGACGACGTGCGCGGCTACCTGGCGATGATCGAGCAGCTGGAGTCGTGGCTCGCCGAGGTCACCGGGTACGACGCGGTGTCGTTGCAGCCCAACGCCGGTTCGCAGGGCGAGCTCGCCGGTCTTCTGGCCATCCGCGGGTTCCATCGGAGCAACGGCGACCTGGACCGCACGGTCTGCCTCATCCCGTCCTCCGCGCACGGCACGAACGCCGCGTCGGCGGTGCTCGCGGGCATGCGTGTGGTGGTCGTCGCGTGCGACGAGGCCGGCAACGTCGACCTCGACGACCTGCGGGCGAAGATCGCCGCGCACGCCGACGCCCTGGCGGCCCTCATGATCACCTACCCGTCGACGCACGGGGTGTACGAGCACGAGGTGCTCGAGATCACGCAGGCCGTGCACGACGCGGGCGGCCAGGTGTACGTCGACGGCGCGAACCTCAACGCGCTGCTCGGCTTCGCGCGGTTCGGCGACCTCGGCGGCGACGTCTCGCACCTGAACCTGCACAAGACGTTCGCCATCCCGCACGGGGGTGGCGGGCCGGGCGTCGGTCCGGTCGCGGCCAAGGCGCACCTGGCGCCGTTCCTGCCCTCCCACCCGTTCTCGCAGCGGGCCGATCACGCCGGCGGGTTCGTGTTCGACGGCGGGCCGATCTCGGCCGCGCCGCACGGCTCGGCATCCATCCTGCCGATCTCGTGGGCGTACGTGCGCATGATGGGCGGCGAGGGGCTGCGGGCCGCCACGGGCGCCGCCGTGCTCTCGGCCAACTACATCGCGCACCGTCTCGGCTCCCACTATCCGGTGCTGTACGCGGGCGATGCCGGGCTCGTCGCGCACGAGTGCATCCTCGATCTGCGGCCGCTCCGCGAGCAGACCGGGGTCACCGTCGACGACGTCGCCAAGCGTCTCATCGACTACGGGTTCCACGCGCCGACCATGTCGTTCCCGGTGGCGGGGACCCTCATGGTCGAGCCCACCGAGTCGGAGGACATCGACGAGATCGAGCGCTTCATCGAGGCGATGATCCGCATCAAGTCCGAGGCCCTGGCCGTGGCCGCCGGGCGCTGGCCGGCCGACGACAACCCGCTCGTCAACGCCCCGCACACGGCGCAGACGGTCGTGACGGCCGACTGGCCGCATCCCTACACCCGGGAGGAGGCCGTGTACCCCGTGCCCGCCCTCGTGCGCACGAAGTACTGGCCGCCCGTCCGCCGCATCGACAACGCCTACGGCGACCGGAACCTCGTCTGCGCCTGCCCCCCGCCCGAGGCCTTCGCCTGACCCCGCCCTGCCCTGCCCCGCCCTGCCTGACCCGCGAGACAGCACTTTCGCGCCGAGACCGTGGGTTCAACCCGCTGTCTCGGCGCCGAACTGCTGTCTCGCGGATGGGGCGGGGGATGGGGCGGGGGATGCGGTGAGGGCGCGGCGGGCGCCGACGAGGCGGGCGGTGTCGACGCGCTCGACGTGTCGCAGACCCGCCGCGAACAGCAGGTCGTCCAGCGGCTGGTGCATCAGCATGTCGGACCACCCCCAGTGCGCCACCTGCCGGGCGCCGCGCGAACGGATCCGGGCATCGCGTCGGCGGCGCTCACGCAGAAGAACGGTCGCATCGCCGAAGCGACCGTCGTACTTCAGGTCGCCGTCCGCCTCGCCCGCCACCCGCTGCCCGGGCCACCAGAAGTCCGACCTGTCGATCCCGACGCGCGGGTCCCCGAAGACCTGCTGCAGCTCGGGAGCGGGATAGCCCAGCCACTCGATCACGGCGCGGCTGGCCGATTCGAACGTCGACTCGGCCAGCGCGCTCGCCCGGTGCAACGCCCAGCGGGCCAGGCGTCGACCGCGACTGCTGCCGCGGTCCTCGTTGCGGGCCACGAGGATCTCGACGCTCAGCCCGGCATCCGCGCGCAGTACCGCATCGGCCAGACTCAGGCCCACGACCTCGTGCCGCGACCGCGCGATGTCGACGGCGCACTCGGTGGCCGAGGTCACCGCGCAGTCCCCGCCGTCGATCGTCTCCCTCGGCACGGCGGAGGAGTGCACGACGAGACCGCTCCGCGCCCCCGCGGTGGTGAACGCGTCGCCGACGACGTGCACCCAGAACGGGTCGCCGACGACGGGGAGGCCCAGCAGCACGGCGGCCGACTCGTGCGAGAACGTCAGGCCGGGCCGGACCGCGGATGCCGCGTGCACCCGCACGAGGTAGCGGTCCCACGGGGCGAGCTCACCCCACGCGGCGGCCGGCGCGTAGACACCGCGGCGCACGGCGACCACCTCGCCCCGTGCCACCGCGCGGTCCGGGTGCGGGATGTCGCGCGCACGCAGCAGCGGGATCGGGCAGGGGCGGATGGGGAGGGTCGGTGCGCGGAGCATGTCGCCAGCGTCGCCGCGCTCCCCATCCCGCCGGGACGCGGATCGCCCCGCGGTGGATGACGCACCCGCATCCCGCCCCCGTGGAGGAGCCGTCCCCCCCGCCCCCGCCCCGCTGGCCCGTCCCCGCCGCCCGCCGCCCGTCCCCGCCCGACCCGCGAGACAGCACTCCGGCGCCGAGACCGTGGGTTAAACCCGCTGTCTCGGCGCGAAAGTGCTGTCTCGC
>NZ_JBFBHG010000030.1:0-30251 GCF_040685095.1 Microbacterium sp. NPDC089189 | reverse complement strand
GACACAGTGGGTTAAACCCACGGTCTCGGCGCGAAAGTGCTGTCTCGCGGGTCCAGAGTCCGGGTCCGGGCCGCATGGTGGTGGCGGCCGGAGGAGGGGGCTCAGGAGGCGGGGGAGTCCTCGGGGAGGGGGATGCGGCCGGTGCGCATGATGCGGTCCAGCAGCGCGTCGAAGTCGGCGGCGAGCTCCTGAGCCGAGTCGCCGGGCCAGATGTGGAGCGGCTTGGCGGCACCCTGGGCCTGCTGCAGCGACGTGCGCTCGGGCAGCTGGGGCGAGAGCACCAGCGGGCCGAACATGTCGCGCAGCTCCTTGATGCGGAACTGGTGCTCGATCGACTGCGGGCGCACGCGGTTCACCACGATGCCGAGCGGCTGCAGGCGCGGCGAGAGACCGCGGCGGATCTCCTCGATCGCACGCAGCGCACGGTCGGCGGCGGCGACCGAGAACAGGCCGGGCTCGGTGATGACGATGACGCGGTCGCTCGCGGCCCAGGCGGTGCGCGTGAGCGCGTTGAGCGACGGCGCGCAGTCGATGAGGACGAGGTCGTAGTCGGCCTCGACGGTGGCGAGGGCCTCCTCGAGCTTCCACACGTCGCGGACGCTGGGATGCGGCCCGTCGAAGTTGATGGCGGAGGGGCTGCCGATCATGACGTCGATCGTTCCGGGGTGGACCTTGGTCCATCCGCTGGAGGTGATGGCCTGTCGGACCACCTTGTCCTTGGGGTTGGCCAGGACATCGGCGACGTTGAGCCGGCCGGCCACCTGGATATCCATCCCGGTCGAGACATCGGACTGCGGGTCGAGGTCGACGACGAGCGTGCGCACACCACGGGCAAACGCGGCGGACGCGAGACCGAGGGTCACAGTCGTCTTGCCGACGCCTCCCTTGAGCGAACTGACGGAAAGGACGTGCACAAGGGTCCACGTTACCGTCCTCTAGGCTGTGAGCACACTCAACGCTGTGTGTTCGGCGTATCTGCGCCGTCTCACCCGCCTCATGACGGATGCGAGGTCCCCGTGTTCCGGAAGATCCTGGTCGCCAATCGTGGCGAGATCGCGATTCGCGCGTTCCGCGCCGCGTACGAGGTCGGTGCCCGCACCGTCGCCGTCTATCCCTACGAGGATCGGTTCTCTCTGCACCGTCTGAAGGCGGATGAGGCGTACCAGATCGGCGAGAAGGGGCATCCCGTCCGGGCCTATCTCGACGTCGACGAGATCATCCGCGTCGCCAAAGAGAGCGGCGCGGACGCCATCTACCCGGGCTACGGCTTCCTGTCGGAGAACCCCGACCTGGCCGCACGCGCCGCGGAGAACGGCATCACCTTCATCGGGCCGCCCGCGGCGGTGCTCGAGATGGCCGGCAACAAGGTCACCGCCAAGGACCACGCCATCGCGGCCGGGGTCCCGGTGCTCCGCTCGACGCCCGCATCCGACGACATCGACGTCCTCCTCGCGCAGGCCCCCGAGATCGGCTTCCCCATCTTCGCGAAGGCCGTCGCCGGCGGCGGCGGACGCGGGATGCGTCGGGTCGAGTCGCTGGGCGAGCTCGCTCCGGCGCTGGCCGAGGCCATGCGCGAGGCGCAGAGCGCGTTCGGCGACCCGCGGATGTTCCTCGAGCAGGCTGTCCAGCGCCCCCGCCACATCGAAGTTCAGATCCTCGCCGACGGTCAGGGCGAGACGGTCCACCTGTTCGAGCGCGACTGCTCGGTGCAGCGCCGGCACCAGAAGGTCGTCGAGATCGCGCCCGCGCCGAACCTCGACGATGCGGTCCGCGCTGATCTCCACCGCCACGCCATCGCCTTCGCGCGCTCCATCGGGTACCAGAACGCGGGAACGGTCGAGTTCCTGCTCGAGACGGCCGGGGAGCGCACGGGGGAGTTCGTCTTCATCGAGATGAACCCGCGCATCCAGGTCGAGCACACCGTGACCGAGGAGGTGACGGATGTCGACCTCGTGCAGTCGCAGATGCGGATCGCCGCCGGTGCCACGCTCGCGGAGCTGGGACTCGAGCAGTCCCACATCCGGCTGCGCGGCGCGGCCCTGCAGTGCCGGCTCACGACCGAGGACCCGACCCAGGGCTTCCGCCCCGACACCGGGAAGATCACGACCTACCGTTCGCCGGGCGGCGCCGGCATCCGCCTGGACGGCGGGACGACGGCCGCCGGATCGCAGATCAGCCCCCACTTCGACTCGATGCTCGCCAAGCTCACCTGCCGCGGGCGGGACTTCCCCGCGGCCGTCGCGCGTGCGCGCCGGGCCCTCGCCGAGTTCCGCATCCGCGGGGTCTCGACCAACATCCCGTTCCTGCAGGCGGTGCTGGACGATCCCGCCTTCATCGCCGGCGACCTCAGCACCTCGTTCATCGACGAGCGCCCCGAGCTGCTCCGCGGGCGCGAGTCGAAGGACCGCGGCTCGAAGATCCTCAACTGGCTCGTGGACGTCACCGTCAACAAGCCGAACGGGGAGAATCCGGTCACGGTCGATCCGCGCGTGAAGCTCCCCGCGCTCGATCTGGCCGCACCGGCGCCCGCCGGATCCCGCCAACGTCTGCAGGAGCTCGGACCGGCGGGCTTCGCCGCCGACCTGCGGGCGCAGACGGCCCTGGCGGTCACCGACACGACCTTCCGCGACGCCCACCAGTCGCTGCTCGCGACGCGGGTGCGCACGAAGGACCTCCTGACGGTCGCCCCCTACGTGGCCCGCCTCACGCCGCAGCTGCTGTCGGTCGAGGCCTGGGGCGGCGCGACCTACGACGTGGCGCTGCGGTTCCTGGGGGAGGACCCATGGGAGCGGCTCGACGCCCTGCGCGCGGCGCTGCCCAACGTCGCAATCCAGATGCTCCTGCGCGGCCGCAACACGGTCGGGTACACGCCGTACCCCACGGCGGTCACGGACGCCTTCATCTCGGAAGCGGCCACGAGCGGCGTCGACATCTTCCGCATCTTCGATGCGCTCAACGACGTGTCGCAGATGCGACCCGCGATCGACGCGGTCCTCGGCACCGGCACCGCGGTCGCGGAGGCTGCGCTCTGCTACACCGGCGACCTGCTGAACCCGGCGGAGGATCTCTACACGCTCGACTACTACCTGCGCCTGGCCGATCAGATGGTCGAGGCGGGCGCGCACGTGCTCGGCATCAAGGACATGGCCGGGCTCCTGCGCCCGGCGGCCGGAGCGAAGCTCGTCACGGCGCTGCGAGACCGCTTCGACGTGCCGGTCCACGTGCACACCCACGACACCGCCGGCGGTCAGCTGGCCACGCTCCTGGCGGTCAGCGCGGCCGGCGCGGACGCGGTGGATGCGGCCGCCGCCCCCATGTCGGGCACCACCAGCCAGCCGTCGTTGTCGGCCCTCGTCGCCGCCCTCGCGCACACCGAGCGCGACACCGGCATCGCTCTGCAGGCGGTGGCCGACCTCGAGCCGTACTGGGAGGCCGTCCGGCAGCTGTACCGGCCGTTCGAGTCGGGACTGGCCGGGCCCACCGGGCGCGTGTACCGGCACGAGATCCCCGGCGGACAGCTCTCGAACCTGCGCCAGCAGGCCATCGCGCTCGGGCTGGCGGAGGACTTCGAGCTCATCGAGGACATGTACGCCGCGGCCAACGACATCCTGGGTCGCGTGCCGAAGGTCACCCCCTCGTCCAAGGTGGTCGGCGACCTCGCGCTGCACCTCGCCGCCGTCCGTGCCGATCCGGCCGACTTCGCCGAGAACCCGCATCGCTACGACATCCCCGATTCGGTCGTGGGCTTCATGGCGGGCGAGCTGGGCGACCTGCCGGGCGGATGGCCGGAGCCGTTCCGCAGCAAGGTCCTCGCCGGCCGAGATGTGCGTCCGGGCGTCGCGGAACTCTCGGCAGCCGATGCCGCGGCCCTCGACGCGGATGCGGCCACGCGCCGCGAGGCGCTCAACAGGCTGCTGTTCCCCGGGCCCACCAAGACCTACCACGACGTGCGCGAGACGTACGGCGACCTGTCGGTGCTCGACACCCCGGACTACCTCTACGGGCTGATGCCGGGCGCGGAGCACGTGGTCGAGATCGAGCGCGGCGTGCAGCTGTGGGTCGGGCTCGAGGCCATCGGCGAAGCCGACGACAAGGGCATGCGGACGGTCATGACGACCCTCAACGGCCAGCTGCGCCCGGTCTTCGTGCGCGATCGCAGCATCGACGTGCAGAGCGCGCCGGCCGAGAAGGCCGACACCTCTCAGGCAGGACAGATCGCCGCCCCGTTCTCGGGCGTCGTGACCCTCAAGACCGCCGTCGGCGACACCGTGCGCGCCGGCGAGGCGGTGGCCTCGATCGAGGCGATGAAGATGGAGGCGGCCATCACCAGCCCGGTCGACGGCGTCGTGGAACGCCTCGCGATCGGGGCGACGCAGCAGGTGGAGGCCGGCGACCTTTTGGTCGTCGTGCGCACCGCGCATTAGCCTGGGGCGGGCGCCGGCGGACCGGCGACCCGTTGGGAGCACTGAGAACCATGCCTGATCGCGATGATCAGAATCCGGAGAACGACGACGACATCCTGGACCAGCCGGTCAGCGTCGACGCTTCGGACATCGACATTCTGGGCACCCAGACCGCACAGGTCACGGTGTCCTTCCCGGTCGACGAACCGGACGACGACCTCGTGGACGACGATGACATCGTCGCCGACGAGACCCCTCTTCTCGAGCCGGTGATCGTGGCCACGATCGACGGCACGGGCGAGATCCCGCGCGCCGTCGTCGACGACCTCGACGTCGAGGACGTGGAGATCGTCGAGCCCGAGCCCGAGCCCGAGCCCGAGCCCGAGCCCGAGAACGTTCCCGAGCCGGTGCGCGTCGCCGAGCGGACGTTCGAGCCGGAGCCCGCGCCGGAGCCCGCCGCCGCGACGGCCGGCCCCGCGGTCGACGAGCGCCTCGATGCGCGCCGCCGGGCGGATGAGGCCGCGGCCGCACTCCGCGCCGCGGTGAACGCCGCCGTGCGCGAGCCCGCCGCCCCGGCCGAGCCCGCCGCCCCGGCCGCGACCGTCTCCCCAGCCCCGTCACCCCTCCCGGAGGCCGCCGTGCCCGCATCCACCCCCGACGCCCCCGCCGAGACACCGCGGCCGGCCGCCGAGCCCTCCGCCGGCATCGTGCCGCTCGAGTCGTCGCCGGCGCCCGTCACGCTCGCTGCGCGCCGCGTGGGTGCCCGCGAGGCCGAGCGAGAGACGTCGGACCTGCTCACCGCCGACCGGCTGCTGAACACCGACCGCCTGCCCCGCACCGAGCCGGAGGGGATGTGGCCGCACCTGCTCTACGCCATCACCGGCGGGCGGGTGCGCCTGGCCGACAGCCGCCGCGCGCGGGAGCGCAAAGACCTCGACGCCCGGATCGCGGCGCCCCTCGGCGGCGGCGCTCGGTTCGTCGCCGTCCTCTCGCGCAAGGGCGGGGTCGGCAAGACCACCGTCACCGCGCTGCTCGGCATGGCCCTCGCCGACGCGCGCGACGACCGGGTCATCGCGCTCGACGCCAACCCCGACCGGGGCACCCTCGCCGAGCGGGTGGGCCGGCCCAGCGGCAAGACGGTGCGCGATCTGACGGGCACCCGCGCGCAGGTCCACGGGTTCACCGAGATCTCCGGCATCGTCGCCCGCGACGACACCCGCCTCGACGTGCTGGCCTCCGACGCCGACCCGCGGATCTCGGAGGCGTTCGACGACTCCGACTACCGCGACGTCGCCGCGATCGCCGCGCACTACTACTCGATCGTGCTCACCGACACCGGTACCGGCATCGTCCACTCGGTCATGGATGCGACCCTCGACGCGGCCGACTCGCTCGTCATCGTGTCGGGCCTCAGCGTCGACGAGGCGCGACTCGCGTCCGAGACGCTCACCTGGCTCGAGACGAACGGCTACACCGAGCTCGCGCGCTCGGCGACCGTCGTGCTGAACGCCTCCCGGCCCGGCGCGCCGCTCGTGCGCCAGGAGCAGCTCGAGGAGCACTTCCGCAGTCGCGTGCGCACCGTGGTGCGCGTGCCCTACGACCCGAGCATCGCGGCGGGCAGCGCCATCCGGTTCCGCGACCTGCAGCCGGCGACCCGGCTGGCGGCGCGCGAGCTGGCGGCCGTGGCGGTCGAGGCGCTCCGTACCCCGCGGACCGCGGGCGCCGCATGACCGTCCGGGCCATCCGCCTGTTCGGCGACCCCGTGCTGAAGAGCCCCACCGCGACGATCGACACGATCGACGACGGCGTCCGGGCGCTCGTGCGCGACCTGCTCGACACGGTGGAGCTGCCGGGGCGCGCGGGCGTCGCCGCCACCCAGATCGGTGTCGGCCTCCGGGCGTTCAGCTACAACATCGACGGCGACATCGGGTACATCCTCAATCCCGTCCTCGTCGAGGTGTCGGGGGAGCCGGTGCCGACCGGCGAAGGATGCCTCTCGGTGCCCGGGCTCTGGCACGACGTGATGCGGTATCCGCACGCCAAGGCCGTCGGGATCGACCTCGACGGCGCCGAGGTCGTGCTGGAGGGCGACGGGCTGCTCGCGCAGGCGCTGCAGCACGAGACCGACCACCTGGACGGGCTCCTGTACCTCGACCGGCTCGACAAGCCCACGCGGCGCATCGCTCTCCGCGAGGTGCGCGAGAGCGACTGGTTCTGACACGACGCAGCTGACGACGAGGCCCCCGCATCCTGTCCCGGATGCGGGGGCCTCGTCCGTGCGCGCAGGTCAGGACAGCGAGATGTTCGCCGTGTTCTCGGGAACGCTGTAGAGCTCGGTGACCTGGTCGGCGAAGTCCGTCATGATCACGTTGCGCTTGATCGACATCTTGGGCGTCAGGTGGCCGCTCGCCTCGGTCCACTCGGTGTCGAGGATGGTGAACTTGCGGATCGACTCGGCGCGGGAGACGCCTGCGTTGGCCCGGTCGATCGCCCGCTGCACCTCGGCGCGGACGGCCGGGTCCTGCGCCGCCTGCCCGAGGGTCAGGGTGGCGGGGCGGCCGTTGTTCTCCAGCCACGTCGGCAGCATCTCGGGGTCGAGGGTGACCAGCGCCGAGATGAACGGCTTCTGGTCGCCGACGACGACCACCTGCGCGACGATCGGGTTGGCGCGGATGGGGTCCTCGAGCGCCGCCGGAGCCACGTTCTTGCCGCCGGCGGTGACGATGATCTCCTTCTTGCGTCCCGTGATCGTCAGGTAGCCGTCCGCGTCGAGCGTGCCGATGTCGCCGGTGCGGAACCAGTCGCCGTCGAACGCCTCGGCGGTCGCCTCCGGGTTGCGCCAGTACTCGCGGAACACGTTGTTGCCGCGCACCTCGATCTCGCCGTCCTCGGCGAGGCGGATGCCGACGCCCGGGAGCGCGGGACCCACGGTGCCGATCTTCGACCGGGTGGCGAGGTTCACGGTCGCCGGGGCGGTGGTCTCGGTGAGTCCGTAGCCCTCGAGGATGTGCACCCCGAGGCTGTGGAAGAAGTGGCCCAGCCGCGGGCCCAGCGGGGCCGACCCCGACACGGCGTAGCGGATGTTGCCGCCCATGGCCTCGCGCAGCTTGCTGTAGACGAGCTTGTCGAAGAGCGCGAACTTGATCTTCATCCCCAGCGGGATGCGCTTGCCGTCCTGCAGGTACGCGGAGTGGTCGATCGCGGTCTGCGCGGCGGTGCGGAAGATCTTGCCCTTGCCGCCGGCCTCGGCCTTCTGCTCGGCCGAGTTGTACACCTTCTCGAACACCCGGGGGACGGCCAGGAGGAACGACGGACGGAACGACCCGAGGGCCGCGAGCAGCTGCTTGGTGTCCGGCTGGTGCCCGGTCTTGACGCCCGCGTGCACGTTCAGGATGGAGATGAAGCGCGCGAAGACGTGCGCCGTGGTGATGAAGAGCACGGTCGACGCGCCCGGCATCTCGACGACCTCCTTGAGCGCGACGGCGGAGTTGCGCGAGAGCTCCACGAAGTTGCCGTGGGTGAGCACGCAGCCCTTGGGGCGCCCCGTGGAGCCCGACGTGTAGATGAGGGTCGCGATGTCGTCGGAGTTGGCGAGGCGGCGTCGGCGCTCGACCTCGTCGTCGGCGACGGCGGACCCCGCGGTGATCATGGTGTCGAGATCGCCCGCGTGCATCTGCCACGACGAGCGCACCAGCGGCACGTTCTCGCGGATCTCGGCGAGGCGCTCCGCGTGCTCGGCGGACTCCACGATGACGGCGACGGCGCCGGAGTCGGAGAGGATCCACTCGATCTGGCTCGGCGAGCTGGTCTCGTAGATCGGCACCATGACGGCACCGGCGTAGAACAGGGCGAAATCGACCAGGCTCCAGTCGTACGTCGTGCGGGCGAGGAAGCCGACCTTGTCGCCGGGCTCCACCCCCGCCGAGATGAAGCCCTTGGCCAGGGCGACGACCTGCCGCTGGAACTCGGCGGCCGTCACATCCCGCCAGGTGTCTCCGTCCGGCACCGCGAACAGTGCCCGGTCGGGGGTCGCGGCGACCCTGTCGACCAGAAGGTCGGAGACGTTGGCGTGCGCGTCGGCAGGGACGACGGCGGGTACTACGAACTCTGTGGCGCTCATGTCGGCAGCTCCTTCGGTACCGTACGGGTGGCTATGAGACGCAAGTCTACGCATGCATGGAACTGAGTCCCACCCGCCCGGCGCGCGGCGCGAGTTCTCCCGGCGTCGCGGGCCGGCCCCCGGACGCTCCGGCACTAAGCTCTTGGAGGCTGACGACGCGAAGGGACGACACGTGCTCGCTGTGGGTATCGACATCGGCGGAACCAAGATCGCCGGAGGGATCGTCGACGAGAACGGCGCGATCCTGCGGCAACTGCGGGTGCCGACCCCGACGGACGTCTCGCAGATCGAGAGCGCCGTCGCCGCGATGGTCATCGACCTCGCGGCGGGAGAGCAGGTGGTCGCCGGCGTCGCCGCGGCCGGCTTCATCGACCGCGAGCGCTCCACCGTCTACTTCGCGCCCAACATCGCATGGCGCGACGAACCGCTGCGGGAGCGCCTCGAGGCGTCCACCGGCATCCCCGTCCTCATCGAGAACGACGCGAACGCCGCCGGGTGGGCCGAGTACCGCTACGGCGCGGGGGAGAACCTGCGCGACGTGGTCATGCTGACCCTCGGCACCGGCGTCGGCGGCGCGATCGTCGTGGGCGGCGCGCTGCTCGCCGGCGGCTACGGCGCCGCGGCCGAGCTCGGACACATGCGCCTGGTCCCGGGCGGACGCACCTGCGGCTGCGGTCAGCGCGGCTGCCTCGAGGTCTACGGATCGGGGCGCGCCCTCCAGCAGGAGGCGGCCGAGATCGCGACGGACGCGGCGTTCGGCATCGGCGCCGGCCTCGCCGCGGCATCGCGCACCGGCGAGGGACTGACGGGTCACGCCATCTCGGCGCTCGTGCAGCAGGGCGACCCGGGCGCCCTCGAGGCACTGCGACGGATCGCCGTGGCCATCGGCACGGCGTGCGGCAGCTTCGCCGCCATCCTCGACCCCGAGCGCTTCGTGATCGGCGGCGGCGTGTCGCAGCTCGGCGAGGTGCTGCTCGGACCGATGCGCGAGGCGTTCGTGGCCGCGTCGCCGGCGTACGGGTCGCGCCCGATGGCGGATTTCGCGGTGGCGCGACTGACCAACGATGCCGGCGTCATCGGCGTGGCCGATCTCGCACGCCGCCGGGCCGCCGCGGGGGCCTGACGATGTTCTACTGGCTCATGAAGTACATCGTGATCGGACCGATCGTGAAGGCGATCTTCCGGCCGTGGACCGTGGGCCGTCGCAACATCCCCGCCGAGGGCGCCGCGATCCTGGCGAGCAACCACCTCTCGTTCGCCGACTCGATCTTCCTGCCCCTCATGATCGACCGGCGCATGTCGTTCCTCGCCAAGAGCGATTACTTCACCGGGCGGGGCCTGCGCGGGTGGGCCACGCGCATCTTCTTCAAGGCGACGGGTCAGATCCCCATCGACCGTTCCGGGGGGAAGGCGTCGGAGGCCTCGCTCAACACCGGTCTGCAGGTTCTGGGCCGCGGCGACCTGCTCGGCATCTACCCCGAGGGCACGCGCAGCCCGGACGGCCGGCTGTACCGCGGGCGCACCGGCATCGCGCGGATGGCGCTCGAGGCCCGGGTGCCGGTGGTTCCGGTGGTGATGGTCGACACCGACACGGTGATGCCGATCGGGCAGCGGCTTCCGCGCATCGGACGCGTCGGGATCGTCATCGGGGAGCCGCTCGACTTCTCGCGCTTCGCGGGCATGGAGGGCGACCGGTACGTCCTGCGCTCGGTCACCGACGAGATCATGGTCGCGCTGCAGCGGCTGGGCGCCCAGCAGTACGACGACATCTACGCATCGTCGGCCAAGGAGCGCATCGCGGCCCGGGCCGGAGGCACCGTAACGACGGCGCCGGAGGACCCCGCGCCCTCGCTAGACTGACGGGATGCTCCAGACCCCTGACGCGCTCGACGAATGGCGGACCCTGCCCATCAAGCAGCAGCCCCAGTATGCCGACGCGGATGCTGTCGCCGCCGTCTCCGCCGAGCTGGCCACGCTGCCCCCGCTCGTCTTCGCCGGCGAGGTCGACCGACTGAAGGATCGCCTCGCGCGCGCCGCGGACGGCCGTGCGTTCCTGCTGCAGGGCGGCGACTGCGCCGAGACCTACGCCGGCGCCACCGCCGAGCAGATCCGCAACCGCATCAAGACCGTGCTGCAGATGGCCGTCGTGCTCACCTACGGCGCGTCGATGCCCGTCGTCAAGATGGGCCGCATGGCGGGCCAGTTCGCCAAGCCGCGCTCGAGCGACACCGAGACCCGGGGCGACGTGACGCTGCCGGCCTACCGTGGCGACATCGTCAACGGATACGACTTCACCGAGGCGTCCCGCCAGCCCGACCCGCAGCGCCTGCTCAAGGGCTACCACACGGCCGCATCCACGTTGAACCTGGTGCGCGCGTTCACGCAGGGCGGCTTCGCCGACCTCCGCGAGGTGCACAGCTGGAACAAGGGCTTCGCCTCGAACCCCGCCAACCAGCGGTACGAGGGTCTCGCCAACGAGATCGACCGCGCCATCAAGTTCATGGAGGCGGCGGGCGCCGACTTCGACGAGCTGCGCCACGTCGAGTTCTACACGGGCCACGAGGGCCTGCTGATGGACTACGAGCGGCCGTTGACCCGCATCGACTCGCGCACCGGCACCCCGTACAACACCTCGGCTCACTTCCTGTGGGTGGGCGAGCGCACGCGCGACCTCGACGGCGCGCACATCGACTACTTCTCGAAGATCCGCAACCCCATCGGGGTCAAGCTCGGGCCGTCCACGACGCCCGAGACCGCGCTGGCGCTGCTCGACAAGCTCGACCCCGAGCGCGAGCCCGGTCGCATCACCTTCATCACGCGGATGGGGGCGGGCAAGATCCGCGACGCCCTGCCGCCGCTGCTCGAAGCGGTCAAGGACGCCGGCGCCAAGCCGCTGTGGGTCACCGACCCGATGCACGGCAACGGCATCACCACGCCCACCGGCTACAAGACGCGCCGCTTCGACGACGTCGTGGATGAGGTCCGCGGATTCTTCGAGGCGCACCGCGCCGTCGGCACCCACCCGGGCGGCATCCACGTCGAGCTCACGGGCGACGACGTGACCGAGTGCCTGGGCGGCTCCGAGATGATCGACGAGGCCAGCCTGGCGACCCGCTACGAGTCGCTGTGCGACCCGCGCCTGAACCACATGCAGAGCCTCGAGCTGGCCTTCCTCGTGGCCGAGGAGCTCGAGAAGCGCTGACGCGTCGCCCCACCGCACGTCGCCGCATCCGTCTGACGGGTGCGGCGACGTCGTTTCGCGGTGTGCGCGGAGAGAAGCCGGGCGCGGGTCAGCCGGTGATCGAGAGCACGAGGGTGATCGTCGCGCCGCGGGGGCGCTCCGCATCGTCGCCGGGCTCTTGCGATACGACCTTCGCCAGTTGCGGCACGGTGTCCCAGAAGGCGGCGTAGCCCGCGCGGAAGCCCGCGTTCTGCAGGATGCGCTTGGCTTCCTCGAGAGTGCGGCCCTCGACGTCGGGAACCTCGAACAGTTCGGGTCCCTTCGACACGCGCAGGGTCATGGTGTCACCGGGGCGCCAGTCGCCGCCCTCGGCGCGGGCACCGATGCCGATGACCACGCCCGATGCGACGTCGCTCGAGAACTCCTCGGTCGAGTCGACGTCGAAGCCGAGGTCCGAGAGCACCCGCGTGGCCTCGGTGACGCTCATCCCGCTTACATCCGGGACGGGGCCGCGCGAGACGGTGAGCGCCGCGCTGTCGCCCTCGTAGACGGTGCATCCCTGGGCGCAGTCCACGGCCTCGCCCGAGGGGCGTGCGGCCGATGCGGCGACGACCGTGCCGTCGGCCGCATCGGTGAAGACGTATGACGGCTCGCCGACCGTGACCTTGGCCTGCTGCAGGGTGGCGGTCACCTGGTCGACGGGCACACCGGCCAGTGCGCCGAGATCGTGGGGTTGCGGCCCCATCGACACGATCACGCGCACCGCGGACTCCTTCTCGACCCGCTCGCCTCCGCCCGGCTCGGAGCGGATGACGGTGCCGGCGGTGACGTCGAGGCTGTACTCCTCGCCGCGTTCGGCCCGCAGGCCCCGGTCGGCGAGTGCGCTCTCGGCCTGCTCGAAGCTCGTGCCCGCCAGGGCGGGCACCGCCACCAGGGATCCGGGGCCGGAGCCGAACCACCAGCCCGTGCCGCCCGCGAGGGCGGCGAGCAGCAGCACGATGACGAACAGCCAGCCGCCCTTCGCGGCACGACGCCGCGCCCGCTGGCGCAGACGCGTGGCGTTGTCGGCGGGATCGAGCGCCGCCGCGGGTTCCGCGGTGACGGCCGGGAGGGCCTTGGTCAGCTCGCCCGAGTCCAGCCGGTCGTCGGCGATCGCCGTCCCGACGGCCAGGGTGCGCGCCACCTGAGGGGCGATCCCGAGCTCGCGCTCGATGTCGCGCAGGCGCTGCAGCATCTCGTCGGCGTCGTTCGGGCGTGCGTCGGGGGAGCGCTCGGTCGCCCACAGCACGAGCTCGTCGAGCTGTTCGGGGACCGAGGGGTTCTTCGCGCTCGGGCGCGGTACCGAGTCGGTGGCGTGCTGGTAGGCGATCTGCATCGGCTGCTCGCCCTTGTAGGGCTGCTCGCCCGTCAGCATCTCGTAGAGCAGGATGCCGAGCGCGTAGATGTCGCTGCGGGCATCGGCGCTGCCCCGGGTGACCAGCTCGGGCGCCAGGTAGGCGATCGTCCCGAGGAGCATCTGACCGCTCGCGGTGTTCGCGGTGGTGGCGCGGGCCAGGCCGAAGTCGCCGATCTTGATCCGGCCGTCCTCGGCCAGCAGGACGTTCTCGGGCTTCACGTCGCGGTGCACGATGCCGGCGCGGTGCGCGGCGGCGAGCCCCGACAGCACCGCATCCATGATCGTGATGGTCTGCGGCACGGGCAGGCGCCGCTGCTCCTTCATGAGCTCGCGCAGGGTAATGCCGGGCAGGTACTCCATGACGAGGTACGCCATGTCGCTGTCTTGCCCCTGATCGAACACGTTGACGACGTGGGGATCGGAGAGGCGGGCGGCCGAACGGGCTTCCTGGATGAAGCGGCTCTGGAACACGGTGTCGTCGCTGAGATGGCCGTGCATGACCTTCAGGGCGACGCGTCGCTCGAGTCGCAGGTCGGTCGCGACGTAGACGGTGGCCATGCCGCCGCGGGCGATCCGCGCACGCACGCGGTAGCGGCCGTCGACCAGACGGCCGATCAGCGGGTCCGCGCGCTGGCTCGTGCTCACGAGGAGAGTCTACGGATCGGACGCTGTGAGCCCGGGCAGCGGCGCACCGCGGATGCGGCCGGGTCGGTGATCAGCCGAGCACGGCGAGCCACGTGGTGGCGGGCTGCTCCCAGCGTGCGTACCGGTCGGGGTATGCGGAGATCTGCACGGCCTGTGCGGCATCCGCGAAGCTCATGCCCTCCCAGCCGGCGATGTCGAGCAGCCCCCGGGTCGCCGTGCCGTTGGGGTCGCCCGGGCCGCCGAAGAACGCCCGCGTGGAGCGGTCGGGGTCGCGCACCTGCTCGATGCTGCCCCATCCGGTGGACGGACGCTGCTGGAAGAGGCCCTGCGAGTCGCGGTCGCCCCAGTCGAGGTTGCGCAGCCAGGACTCCTGCATGGCGGTGCCCAGCGCGATGGCGATCCCGCGGTCCGAGACGCCGAGCTGACGACCGACGGCGATGATCACGCGGGCGTTGGCCTGCTGCTCGGCGTCGAGCTCGATCGCCGGTGCCGCGGGCGGGGCCGGCGCGACCGCCGCCGGGGCGGGTGCGGGAGCGGGAGCGGATGCGGGAGCACCGCCGGGGAGCACCAGGGTCTGTCCCGGATAGATGATCGAGTCCCACGTGAGGCCGTTCGCCGCCAGGAGCGCGGGCGTCGTGGTGCCGTGCCGGGCGGCCAGCGCGCTGACCGTGTCGCCGGCGACGACGACCACGGATGCCGCGGGGGCGGGAGCCGTCGGTGCGGGCGTCGGCTCGGCAGCCGCGGGGGCCGCCACCTGCAGGACGTCGCCGGGGTGGATGGTGGAGGACGCCCACGAGAGTCCGTTCCACGCGAGCACGTCGGCGGTGGCGAGTCCGTAGCGGTCGGCGATCGCGCTCACCGACTCACCCGCGGCGACGACGTGCGTCGTCGGCACGGGGGTGGTCGCGGGTCGGGGCGCGGCCTGCGTCCGCGGGGCGCCACCGGCGTCGGCGTGCGCGGGCGCGGGGGCGGACACGAGCGAGAGGGCGACACTGCCCGCGAGGGCGGAGAATCCGAGGGCTGCGGCGTGGGGGCGTGCGAAAGCGTGCGTGGTCATGGGCGTTCTCCTCTGGGGGATCGTCCTTCCGGGGGTTCGGCAACCCTGACACCCGGCTGTGACACGAGTCAAGGGAAGTGACGCATGTGAAAGATGAGATCTCTGTCATGTCGGCGTCTCCGCCGCGGCGGCGCGCGACGACGAACGCGCCGCGACGGAGAGCCGCGAGATGAGAGCATGGAGGGGTGACTGCCGCGCGTACCCCCACCGAATGGTTGACCCTTCCCGACCTCGTCGAGCTGACGGGTGAGCCGCTCGGCCGCGTGCGGCGCCTGCTGGACGACGGCTACCTGATCGGTTCGCGTCGCAACGGCACCTTCCAGGTGCCGAGCATCTTCCTCGTCGACGGGGAGCCGCTGACCTCGCTCCGCGGCACGATCTTCGTCCTGCGGGACGCCGGCTTCAGCGACGACGAGGCCATCGACTGGCTGCTCGAGCCGGAGGAGAGCGTCGGGGATGCCCCCATCGTCGCGCTCCTGCAGGGACGCAAGAGCGAGATCCGCCGGATCGCGCGCGCCCTCGGCTGAGCCGGGCTCAGGCCACGCGCGACGTGGCGGCGCGGGCGAGGTCCCGCAGCTCGCCCACGGCGGTGTTCCCGAGCGGAGTGCCCGAGAGGGCGCGGTCCGCTTCGAGCGCGTAGGCCGTGATGAGGTCCTCGACACGGGCCAGCGCGCCGCTGTCCACGATCGTCTGCTGCAGCGACGCGATCTGGCCGGCGTCGAGCGTCGGGTCCCCGACCAGCTCGTCCAGCGTCCGCCGCGCGCCGGTGGGCAGCGCTTCGCGGGCGTAGGCGATGAGCACGGTGCGCTTGCCCTCCCGCAGGTCGTCGCCCGAGGGCTTGCCCGTCTGCGCCTCGTCGCCGAACACGCCGAGGACGTCGTCGCGCAGCTGGAACGCCATGCCGACCGGGTGCCCGAACGCGCTGAGCGCGTCGAGCTGGGTCGCGGTCGCGCCGGCCAGGGCCGCGCCGATGCGCAGCGGCTGCTCGACCGAGTACCGCGCCGACTTGTAGGAGGCCACGCGCAGCGCGCGCTCGGCGTGCACCTCGTCGGGCTGGGTCGTGAAGGCGGACTCCTCGGCGATGTCGAGGAACTGTCCCACGGTCACGTCCCGTCGCATGCGGGCGTACTCGGCGCGCGTGGATGAGGCCGCATCCGGCGTCGCGCCCCGCAGCCCCTGCTCGAGCAGGTCGTCGCTCCAGGCGACGAGCAGATCGCCCGAGAGGATGGCCGCCGCGCGGCCGAACGGCTCGGCCGGCCCCGACCATCCTGCTGCTCGGTGCGACGCCTCGAACCGGCGGTGGGCCGAGGGCGCGCCGCGCCGGGTGTCGGAGTTGTCGATGAGGTCGTCGTGCACGAGCGCCGCGGCGTGGAACACCTCGAGCGCCGCCGCCGCGCTGACGAGGGCGTCGGGGAGGGGGAGGGTGCGGGCATCCCGCTCCGCGATCGCCCGCCAGCCCGTGAGGCAGAAGCGTGCGCGCAGCCGCTTCCCGCCGGTCACGGCGGCCGCCGATGCCGCCAGGAAGTCGGCCGCGTCGGGCCCGAGAGGGCGTGACGCATCCGCTTCGGAACGGAAGAAGGTATCCAGTCGCTGAGAAACCGCCGCGATCGCGTCTGCAGTGCTCGACACGGGCCTAGCCTAGTTCCCAGGGCGACGCGTAGACTTCATGCATCGCCGTGGACCCTAGGGGGACGAATGCCTCTCTCCGAACAGGAGCAGCGCATGCTCGACGAGATGGAACGCCATCTCATGAGTAATGACGCCGATGTTGTCAGCGCTCCGCAGGGCGATCGCGTCCTCAGTTATCGCAACATCGTCTATGGCGCCATCTTGGTGCTCGCCGGTCTCGGCGGGCTGATCGTCGGACTCTCGACGCAGCTCATCGTCGTCGGCGTCATCGGCTTCGTCGTGATGCTCGGCGGCGTGGTCCTCGCGGTCACCCCGACGAAGGTCGCCCGGCCGGCGTCGGAGCCCCGTGAGAAGGCGGGCGCCACGCCCCGCTCCACGAGCTTCATGGACCGGATGAACGACCGATGGGACCGCCGCCAAGACGGCAGCTGATCCCGCTTCTTCTCTGAAAGCGCCGACCCTTCGGGGTCGGCGCTTTTTCGTGCGCCCGGGCCGGGGGAGCGCGCGCCCAGTTTTCACGCGCATTGGGTAGTGAAGTGGAGGGAAGTGGAGTAAAGTGGTGGATACCTCACGTGGGCCGGACGAAGGAGGGGGGATGCGCGAATGCTGCTGGGTACTCACACCCCCAAGCTCGACGACAAAGGTCGCGTCATCCTGCCGGCCAAGTTCCGCGATGATCTGGGCGACGGCGTCGTGATCACCCGCGGGCAGGACCGCTGCCTCTACGTCTTCAGCACCGCCGAGTTCGAGCGCGTGCACGACCGCATCCGCGAAGCGCCCCTGACGAACAAGCAGGCGCGCGACTTCCTGCGCATGTTCCTGTCGGGAGCCAGCGCCGAGAAGCCCGACGGGCAGAGCCGCGTCACCATCCCGCCGGCGTTGCGCAGCTACGCCGGTCTCGGTCGCGAGCTCGTCGTCACCGGTGTCGGCGCACACGCCGAGATCTGGGATGCCGAGGCCTGGAACTCCTACGCCGAGAGCAACGAGTCCGTGTACTCCGAGATGGAGCAGGAGGTGATCCCGGGCCTGTTCTGAGCCCTCGGCCCTGATTCCCAGCCGCTCGAGCCCTGACACACTTCCCCGGTGTCAGGTCGGAGCGGATGGGGATCAGGACCGAGGGAGAGGTCCCCGCATCATGAACCTCCGCGACATCCACACCCCCGTCCTCCTCGAGCGCTGCATCGAGGTGCTGCAGCCGGCCATCGAGCGTCCGGGCGCCGTCTTCGTCGACGCCACGCTCGGCATGGGCGGTCACAGCGAAGCGTTCCTCGAGCGCTTCCCCGACCTGCACCTCATCGGACTCGACCGCGACACCGACGCCCTGCGCATCGCGGGGGAGCGTCTCGCGCCCTTCGCCGACCGCACCGACCTGGTGCACACCGTGTACGACGGCATCCGCGACGCGGTGCGCGGCGCCGGATACCCGCGCGTCGACGGCATCCTCTTCGACCTCGGTGTGTCGTCGCTGCAGCTGGATGAGGCCGACCGCGGCTTCGCGTACGCCAAGGACGCACCGCTCGACATGCGCATGGACCAGTCCACCGGTCCGACCGCAGCCGACGTCCTGGCGACGTACTCCGAGGGCGCGCTCCGGCGCATCTTCGAGCGGTACGGCGAGGAGAAGCTCTCGGGCCGCTACGCCCGCGCCATCATCGCCGCCCGCGCGGACGCGCCGATCGATCGCTCGGGCCGCCTCGTCGCGATCCTGGACGCCGCGACGCCGGCCGCGCTGCAGAACGCCGGTCACCCCGCCAAGCGCGTGTTCCAGGCGCTGCGCATCGAGGTGAACGAAGAGCTCGCCGCTCTCGACCGCGCCCTTCCCGCCGCCCTCGACCTGCTCGCGGTCGGCGGACGGATCGTCGTGCTCAGCTACCAGTCGCTCGAGGACCGGTTCGTCAAGCGTGAGCTCGCCGCCGCGAGCTCGTCGACCGCGCCCGCGGGTCTTCCCGTCGAGCTCCCCGAGCACGCTCCTCGCTTCCGGCTGCTCGTCAAGGGCGCCGAACTCGCCTCCGACGAGGAGCGCGCCCGCAACCCCCGCGCGACGCCTGTGCGTCTTCGTGCCGCCGAACGACTCCGGGAGACCGCATGAGCATCGCGACGTCGACGGCCGCACCGCTGTTCCAGCCGGTCCCGTTCGAAGAGGAGACCGGACGACGCTCTCCCGAGCGGGCGCTGCGCCCCGTCGAGGCCCCCGCGCGCCGACGGCGTCCGCGCATGGTCTACGGCATCATCGCCGTGGCCGGCGCCCTCGCGATCGCGGCCACCCAGATGCTGTTCTCGGTGCTCTCCACGCAGAGCTCCTTCGAGCTCGCCACCCTGACCCAGCAGCAGCGCGAGCTCACCTGGCAGAAGCAGATCCTGTACGACGAGGTCGCCGGCCTCAGCTCGCCGCAGTACCTCGCGGCCAACGCGGCGGCACTGGGCATGGTCATCAACGAGTCGCCGAGCTACCTGCGTCTGAGCGACGGCGCCGTGCTCGGCAGCCAGCTCGCGTCGGTGTACACCTCTTCCATCGATCCGCTCAGCCGTGGCTCGGTGGCGAACTCGCTCATCACCGACACGCCGCTGGTGACCGCGCCCGACGCCACGATCGACGGTGTGCAGGCCCCTCCGGTGGTGGATGAGGCGGGCGATCCGGCGACACCCCCGGCACTGACCGACGGTCTGCCCACGCCCGCGACACACTGAGTACATGACGACGCGAAGCACCCGCAGCCCCCGTCGCCGCACCGTCGTCGCCCTCGCCGTCGTCCTGGCGGTGCTGGTCGTCTTCATCTTCCGGCTGGTCGACATCCAGGTCGTGAACGCGCGCGAGCACATCGACGACTCGTTGGACATCGCGATGGGCGGCGGCAACACGCTGTACGGCACGCGCGGATCGATCGTCGACACCCACGGCGACACGCTCGCCGGCAGCATCCTGCAGTACGACGCGCAGCTCGACCCCAGCAACGTGGGTCCGATCGAGCGCACCGACGAGGCCGGGGTCGAGACGGAGATCGAGTGGCCCGTGATCGCGGGCGAGATCGCGGCGATCACGGGGCAGACCTCCGAGCAGGTGCAGCAGATCGTGGCCGACGCCCTCGCGACGAACCCGTCGTCGCAGTACGCCCTGCTGACCAAGGGGCTGTCGACCGAGAAGTACCGGGCGCTCGCGGATCTGCGGCTCCCGTACCTCACCATGACCCCGCATCCCGCACGGACCTATCCGGACGGCGCGGTCGCGGGCAACCTCGTCGGATTCGTCGGCTCCGACGGTGAGCCCCTGGAGGGTCTGGAGTCCGCCCAGGAATCGTGCCTCGCGCCCACCGACGGTGAACGCAGCTACCAGCGGGGCAAGGACGGCGTCATCATCCCGGGCACCGAGACGGAGACGCCGGCCGTCGACGGCGGCACGCTCGGCCTCACGATCGATCGCGACCTGCAGTACTACCTGCAGCAGCTCATCGCGGAGCAGACGCAGAACCAGGGCGCCCAGCACGGCCAGATCATGGTCGTGGAGGTGGCGACCGGCAAGATCCGCGCCGCCGCCGAGTACCCCACCGTCGACCCGAACAACGTCTCTGCCACCGGTGAGAGCGATCGCTCCAGCCGGATCTTCCGCGGCACGTTCGAACCCGGATCGACCTTCAAGGCGCTGAGCGCCGCCACCGTCATCGACACCGGGGCGGCGACGCCGACCTCCACGATCACCGCATCGGGTCGGGAGACGTTCCCGAACGGCGCGCGCGTGTCCGACGCGATCTCGCACGGTGCGACCAACTACACGCTCGCGGGCGTCCTGATCGACTCGTCGAACGTCGGCATCTCGAAGTTCGCCGAGATGGTGCCCGCCGAGACGCGGTACGACTACCTGCAGCGCTTCGGCATCGGCCAGGTCAGCGGCGTCGGCTTCCCCGGCGAGGCGACCGGTGTGCTCTACCCCGCCTCGGACTGGGACAGCCAGACCTTCTACAACACCTCGTTCGGGCAGGGTCTGTCGACGACGCTGCCCCAGCTCGTCGGCGCGTACCAGTCGATCGCCAACGACGGGCTCAAGGTGCCGCTCTCCCTCGTGGAGTCGTGCACGGCGCCCGACGGCACGGTGTCGCAGACCGATCCCGGACCCGCCACCCAGGTGGTGAGCGCGTCGACCGCGCAGCAGGTGCAGCAGATGCTCGAGAACGTGCTGGTGCAGGGCGGTCTGTCCAAGGCGGTCGCCGTGTCGGGCTACCGCCTCGCCGGCAAGACGGGTACCGGCGAGGTCGCCGAGAACGGCACCTACAAGAGCGGCGTCTACTTCACGACCCTCATCGGCTTCGCGCCCGCCGACGACCCGCAGTACGTCGTCGCCGTCACCCTCGACCAGCCCACTGGGGTAAGGTCGTCAGCGGCCAACGCCGAGGCATTCCAGCAGGCGATGACCCAGGTTCTGAAGACGTTCCGGGTCATGCCATCCGATTCGCAGCCGACGCTGCTGCCCAAGACCGGATGAGCGTCGGCCGCTCCACGACATGATCGCACTCACACTCTCCTCCATCGCCGCTGTCCTGGGCGGCACCCTCCAGCTGGCGGGCGACGACACGGTCGACACCCTCGTCAGCGGGATGGTCGACACCGACTCCCGTGAGATCCGACCGGGCGACGTGTTCGTCGCCAAGCCCGGCGAGGTCACCGACGGTCACCTGTTCGTCGACACGGCGGTCGCCGCCGGGGCCGTGCTCGCCATCGTCGAGCGCCCCGTCGATGCACGCGTGTCGCAGATCGTCGTCGCCGACGTGATCGTCGCCCTGGCCGATCTCGCCCGGCACGTGGTCCGCACCGTCCGCGACGAGGGCATGCTCCGGATCGTCGGCATCACGGGCTCGAACGGCAAGACCACGACCAAGAACCTGCTCGCCCGCATCCTCGAGCCCGAGGGCCCGACGGTCGCCCCTCGGGCATCGTTCAACAACGAGGTCGGCGCACCGCTGACCATGCTGCGGGTCACCCGGGACACCCGGTTCCTCGTGAGCGAGTTCGGGGCGAGCGCGCCCGGCGAGATCGCGCGGCTGGCCGGGCTCGTGCAGCCGGATGTGGGCGTCGTCCTCATGGTGGGCATGGCCCACGCGGGCGGCTTCGGTGGCATCGAGGCCACGTTCCACGCCAAGTCCGAGCTCGTGCGCGCGGTACGCCCCGGGGGCCTCGCCGTCCTGAACGCCGACGACGCCCGCGTCCGCGACATGGCGCCGATCGCGGCCGACGGCGGGCTCGCCGTCCGCTGGTTCGGCACCTCGCCCGAGGCCGAGGTCCGGGCCACCGACATCGAGGTGACCGCGTCGGGCACACAGTTCGTGCTGCACCTCGACGGTGTCTCCGTCCCCGTCTCGCTGCGCGTCCTCGGCGCGCATCACGTCATGAACGCCCTCGCGGCTCTGGCCACCGCCACCGCCCTCGGCGTCGAGGTGCACGACGCGGTCGCCCGCCTGGAGGCCGTCGAGCTCGCCGAACGCTGGCGCATGCAGCCGCTCGGGTCCGACCGCGTGCGCATCATCAACGACGCCTACAACGCCAGCCCCGACTCGATGTCGGCGGCGTTGCGCACCCTCGCGCAGATCACCGAGCCCGGGCAGCGCATGGTCGCCGTCCTCGGTGCGATGAGCGAGCTGGGGGAGTACGCGGGCGACGAGCACGACCGCATCGGCGAGCTGGCCGTGCGCCTGCGCATCCCGCGGATCGTCGTCATCGGCGACGCCGCGCGGCGGATGTTCCTCGCCGCCGTCGCCGAAGGCTCGTGGAGCGACGAGGTCGTCTTCTTCGCCGACGCCGACAGCGCGTACGAGTACCTCATGGGCGAGCTGCGCGACGGCGACCGCGTGCTGGTCAAGTCGTCCAACTCCGCCGGGCTCCGGTTCCTCGGCGACCGTCTAGGAGAATCGTTCTCGTGAGATCACTTCTGACCGCGGCGGCGATCTCGCTGGCATTCACGCTGTTCCTGACGCCCGTCATCCTGCGGCTGTTCCGCAAGTGGGGCTGGGGACAGGTCATCCGCACCCCCGAGAACGTGCACAACCCCAGCCACGGTGCGAAGCGCGGCACGCCCACCATGGGCGGCACGATCTTCATCGTCGCCACGCTCGTCGGCTACTTCATCGGCACCTACGCGGGGGGCAACCCTCCGACGATCTCGGGTCTGCTCGTCATCTGGATGATGATCGGATTCGGCGCGGTCGGCTTCATCGACGACTACATGAAGGTGCGCCGGCAGAACTCGCTCGGTCTCAGCGGATGGCGCAAGATCCTCGGGCAGGTCATCGTGGTCGTGCCGTTCGGCATCGTCGCGCTGAACTTCCCCAATGCCGACGGTCAGACCCCGGCGAGCCCGTTCATCTCGGTGTTCCGCGACATCCCGGTGCTGTCGTTCATGGCGCTCGGCGCGGTGATCGGATGGATCCTCTACCTCGCCTGGATCGCCTTCCTCGGCGTCGCCACATCCAACTCCGTCAACGTGTCGGACGGCCTGGACGGTCTCGCGGCCGGCTCGGCGATCTTCGTCACGAGCGCCCTCGCCCTCATCTCGTTCTGGCAGTTCAAGCAGCCCTGCGACGTCGGGGCCATCGAGCGCGGACTCCAGAACGCGTGCTATCAGACCCGTGATCCCTTCGACCTGGCGATCATCGCTGCGGCGTTCATCGGTGCGCTCGTCGGGTTCCTCTGGTGGAACGCCCCCAAGGCGCAGGTGTTCATGGGCGACGTCGGCTCGATGTCGATCGGCGGCGTGATCGCGGCGCTGGCGATCCTCACCCGCACCGAGATCCTCCTCGCGATCATCGCCGGTGTGTACGTGATCGCCTCGGGATCCGTCATCCTGCAGCGCGCCTACTTCAAGCTCACCCGCGGCAAGCGGCTGTTCCTCATGAGCCCGCTGCACCATCACCTCGAGATGCGCGGCTGGTCCGAGATCACGATCGTGGTGCGGATGTGGGTGATCGCGGGCCTTCTCGCCCTCGCCGGGGTCGGCCTGTTCTACGTCGAATGGCTCGTGCAGTCGTGACCGCGTCTCGCCTGGACCCGCTGACCAGCTGGTACGCGGACTGGTCGGATCTGCGCGTCGTCGTCCTGGGGCTCTCGGTCACGGGCTTCTCGGTCGCCGACACCCTGGCCGAGCTGGGGGCGCGCGTGCTCGTGATCAGTGAGAGCGCGGATGCCGAGTACGCGCGTCTGCTGCCTGTGATCGGCGTGGAGCTGTGGACCGGCTCGCTCGACGAGGTGCCCGACGCCCTCCGTGCGCACGAGCCCGAGCTCGTGATCGCCTCGCCCGGGTTCGCGCCTACGCATCCGCTCATCGCCTGGACGCGGGAGAGCGGCGTGCCGCTCTGGGGCGACATCGAACTGGCCTGGCGCGTGCGCGACAAGGTGCCGCGCGCCGACGGCTCCGCCGCCGAATGGGTGCTGGTGACCGGCACGAACGGCAAGACCACCACGACGCGCCTGGCCGCCACGATGATGGTGGCGGGAGGCCTCCGCGCCGCGCCGTGCGGCAACATCGGGGTGCCGATCCTCGACGCCGTCCGCGACCCGTCCGGCTTCGACGTGCTCGTGGTCGAGCTGTCGAGCCACCAGCTCTGGTACCTGTCGCTGCAGCAGGGGCCGGAACCGGTGTCGCCGCTCGCGAGCGTCTGCCTGAACCTGGCCGACGACCACCTGGCCTGGCACGGCTCGTTCGAGGCGTACCGCGACGCGAAGGCCGTGGTCTACCGCAACACCCGCGTGGCCTGCGTCTACAACAAGGCGGATGCGGCGACGCAGCGCATGGTCGAGGAGGCCGACGTCGTCGAGGGCGCGCGCGCCGTCGGATTCGACCTGGGCGTGCCGGGGCCGAGCGATCTGGGCGTCGTCGAGGGGATCCTCGTCGACCGGGCGTTCCACGACGAGCGTCACGCCAGCGCCCTGGAGCTGACGACCGTCGCCGAGCTGGCCGAGCAGAACCTCGCCGCCCCGCACATCGTCGCCAACGTCCTCGCGGCCGCGGCGCTCGCGCGGGCCGTGGGAGTCGCTCCCGTGGCCATCCACGACGCCCTGACCGCGTTCCGGCTCGACCCGCACCGCATCGAGATCGTCGCCGTCCACGGCGGGGTCACCTGGGTCGACGACTCCAAGGCCACGAACCCCCACGCGGCCGCGTCGTCGCTGGCGGCCTACCCCGGCGCCGTCTGGGTGGTCGGCGGGCAGCTCAAGGGCGTCGACATCAGCGATCTCGTCGCCACGCGCGGCGTTCACGCATCGGCCGCCGTCGTGATCGGGCGCGATCGCACCGAGATCGTGGCGGCGTTCGCGCGACACGCGCCCGCGGTTCCCGTCTTCGAGGTGGTTGCCACCGAGACTGAAGACGTCATGGCACGGGTCGTCGAACTGGCGGCGCAGGTCGCCCGTGACGGGGACGTCGTACTGCTCGCTCCCGCCGCGGCATCCTTCGACCAGTTCGCGTCCTACTCGGACCGGGGAACGCGATTCGCGGACGCGGTACGGGATCGGATCGGAAGGGATGCGGGTGGTCGACACGACTCGGACCAGACCGGTCCCGCCGGAGCCTGAGCAGCCTCGCAGCGGTCTCGCCGCGCGCGTCTCGCTGGGGCGGGTGTTCGCCCCCGTCCCGAGCGAGTTCCTGCTGATCGCGTCGACGGCGCTCATCCTCACCGTCTTCGGTCTCGTGATGGTGCTCTCGGCCACCTCCGCGACGTCGGAGGACGCCGGCGGCGGGCCGTACGACACGATGCTCAAGCAGGCCGTGTTCGCGGCGATCGGCATCCCGCTGATGTTCCTCGCCTCGAGGTTCCCGGTGTCGTTCTGGAAGCGCATGGCGTGGCCGGCGCTGATCCTGGCGACACTGTTCCAGATGCTCGTGTTCACCCCGCTCGGCATCGACAACGACGGCAACCGCAACTGGATCTCGATCGCGGGGCTCCAGGCGCAGCCCTCCGAGTTCCTCAAGGTGACGCTCGCGATCTGGCTGGGGTTCATCCTCTACCGCAAACGCACCCTGCTGGCGGACTGGCGCCACGTCTTCATCCCCGCCATCCCGGTCGGCATCGCGGTCATCGGCACGGTCATGGCCGGCAAGGACCTGGGCACGGCGATGATCCTCGTGCTCATCCTGCTCGCGGCCCTCTTCTTCTCCGGTGTGAAGCTGCGCGTGTTCCTGCTGCCGCTCGTGCTGTTCGCCGGCGGCGTCGCGTACTTCGCCGTCAGCAGCCCCGACCGCATGCGCCGTTACATGAGCTTCCTCAACGAGGACTGCCTGGCGGACTACTTCGGCGACTGCTACCAGCCGCTCCACGGCATCTGGGGACTCGCCGGCGGCGGTGTCTTCGGGCTGGGCCTGGGCAACTCGAAAGAGAAGTACAGCTGGTTGCCCGCCGCCGCGCACGACTACATCTTCGCCATCGTCGGCGAGGAGCTCGGTCTGATCGGCTGCGTCGTCGTGCTGGTGCTGTTCGCCCTGTTCGCGGTGGGCGCCTTCCACATCGTCCGCAAGACCGACGACCCGTTCGTGCGGATCACCGCGGGCGCCATCACGGTGTGGATCGTCGGCCAGGCGCTGCTCAACGTCGGCGTCGTCCTGCGTCTGCTCCCCGTCTTCGGCGTGCCGCTGCCGTTCCTCTCGCAGGGAGGGACATCGCTCATGTCGGTTCTGCTCGCCTGCGGGGTGCTGCTGTCGTTCGCCCGGACACTCCCGGTGCGCACCGCTGCATCGGTCACCCAGCCGGTGCGTGGCAGACTTCCCCGGTGACGACGTATCTTCTCGCCGGCGGTGGCACCGCCGGTCATGTGAACCCCCTGCTCGCCGTGGCCGACGGGCTCCGCGCCCGCGACCCCGAGGCGGAGGTGCTGGTGCTCGGCACGCGTGAGGGTCTCGAGGCGCGGCTGGTGCCGGCCCGGGGATACGAGCTGCTCATCGTCGACAAGGTGCCCTTCCCGCGGCGCCCCAACAAGGCCGCGGTCGGATTCCCGGTGCGCTGGCGCCGCGCCGTGGGCCAGGTACGCGGCCACATCCGCGCGCACGGCGTGGACGTCGTGATCGGGTTCGGCGGGTACGCCGCGGCGCCCGCGTACACCGCCGCGCGCCGCGAGCACGTGCCGTTCGTCGTCCACGAGGCCAACGCCCGACCCGGTCTGGCCAACGTGCTCGGTGCGCGTCGCGCGGATGCGGTGGGCGTCGCGTTCGAGGGAACGCCGCTGCGCGGGGGAGAAGTGGTGGGGATGCCGCTCCGCCGCGAGATCGTGACGCTGGACCGCGACGCGCAGCGCGCGCACGCCGCAGCCACGTTCGGCCTGGATCCCGCGAAGCCCGTTCTGCTCGTCTTCGGCGGATCGCTCGGTGCGCAGCGACTCAACGAGGCGATCGCCGCCTCCTGGCGCGACGTGCTCGACGCCGGGTGGCAGCTGCTGCACATCACGGGCGAACGGTCGGAGCTCGCCGACCCGAACGTCCCCGGCTACGCGCTCCGTCGCTACGTGGACCGCATGGACCTGGCGTTCGCGGTGGCGGACGTGGTCGTCAGCCGGTCGGGGGCGGCCACCGTGAGCGAGATCAGTGCACTCGGCATCCCGGCGATCTACGTGCCCTACGCCGTCGGGAACGGCGAGCAGCGCTTGAACGCGGCGGCCGCGATCGCGTCGGGTGCGGCGATCCTCATCGACGACGCCGCCTTCGACGGTGACCGCGTACGGGCCGACGTCGTCCCGCTCCTGCAGGACGACGCACGCCTCGACGCCCTGCGCGCGGCCGCGTCGACGACCGGCACCCGTCACGGCACCGAGAACGTCATCGCGCTGATCGACCGCGCCCTCGCCCGCTGAACGCGCGGCGTCCGGCTCAGTCCGACGACCGGAGCGCCTCGGCCACGAGGTCGCGCGCCGCGGCGTCGTCGATGTCGAGATCGCGGATGCGGCGGACGAACTCGGCGGCGGCGCGCTGGCCGGCACGGTGGACGGGGTCCCCGTCGAGGCTCACGAAGGTGCCGGCGCGCCCGCGCGTCTCGATGACGCCCGCGGCTTCGAGCTCCTTGTAGGCGCGGGCGACGGTGTTGGGGGCGAGCTCGAGCTCGGACGCCAGCGCGCGCACCGTGGGCAGACGCGAGCCGACACCGCGCTCGCCCGCCGCGATCTGCGCCACGATCCCCGCCCGCACCTGCTCGAACGGCGGGACGGCGGAGGCGGGATCGATGTGCAGGGGCATCCGTCTTTCGTAGCGCGCCGGACGCCGCCGCGTCAACGCGTGCCGCGCGCCGAGACCTCGCGCCGCGCGGCGGAACGTAGAATCGGGAGGCCATGATCAGACCGGACCTGAGCCTTCCCATCCCCGCCGACATCATCTCGGCGCACTTCATCGGCATCGGCGGCTCCGGCATGTCGGGCCTGGCGCGCATGTTCCTCGAGCGCGGCATCCGCGTGTCGGGTTCGGACCGCTCCGACAGTGCCGCGCTGCAGGACCTGGCCGCGGCGGGCGCCCGCGTGCACGTCGGCCACGATGCCGCGCACCTGGGAGACGCCGACACGGTCGTGCACACCGGCGCGATCTGGCCCGAGAACCCCGAGTTCGTGACGGCGAAGGAGCGCGGGCTCGCCGTCATCCACCGATCCCAGGCGCTGCACTGGCTGATCGGCGGGCGTCGACTCGTGGCGGTCGCCGGAGCGCACGGCAAGACCACCTCGACCGGCATGGTCGTCACCGCGCTCCGGGGACTCGGTGAGGACCCCGACTACGTCAACGGCGGCGTCATCGCGCAGCTGGGCGCCTCGAGCGGATCGGGCGCCGGCGAGCTGTTCGTGATCGAGGCGGACGAGTCCGACGGCACGTTCCTGCTGTACGACACCTCGATCGCGCTCATCACGAACGTCGACCCCGACCACCTCGACCACTGGGGCAGCAGAGACGCCTTCTTCGACGGCTTCGTCCGTTTCGCGGATGCCGCGCGCGAGGCCGTCGTCATCTCGGCGGACGACCCGGGCGCCCGCGAGGTCCGTGCCCGCGTCACCCACGACCGCGTCGTGACCTTCGGGCTCGACGAGGGCGCCGACGTCCGGCTGTCCGAGGTCACCACCGACGGCCCCGTCGCCTTCACGGTGTCGGCCGACGGCGCCGAGGCGCGCGTGCAGCTCGCCGTCCCCGGCGCACACAACGCCGTCAACGCCACGGGCGTCATCGCCGTCCTCCGTGAACTCGGCCACTCGCTCGCGGATGCCGCGCGTGCGGTCGAAGGGTTCGCCGGCACCGTGCGCCGCTTCGAGCTGCACGGCGTCGCGCGCGGGGTGAGCGTGTACGACGATTACGCCCACCACCCCACCGAGGTCGCCGCGGCACTCGCGGCGGCGCGGACGGTGATCGGCGACGGGCGGCTCATCGCCATCCACCAGCCCCACACCTACTCGCGGACGCAGCTGATGTCGGGCGAGTTCGCGCGCGTGCTCGAGGAGTTCGCCGACCACACCGTCGTCCTCGACGTCTACGGCGCCCGCGAGGACCCCGTCCCCGGTGTCACCGGTGCGCTCGTCAGCGACGCCTTCGTCGACGCGGCGCGCGTGCACTTCGTGGCCGACTGGCAGGAGGCGGCCGACTACACCGCCGAGGTCGCTCGCGACGGCGACTTCGTCGTCACGCTCGGATGCGGCGACGTCTACCGCATCATCCCGCAGGTCCTCGAGGCGCTCGCGCCCGCAGCCGAGGGGCACTGAGCGGATGCGTCGGCCCGCGCCGCTGCCACCGCCGCCGGGACGGCCCACGGCGGACGCCGACCAGCCGCTCCGTCGCCGTCCGGCGGCGACGTCCGAGCCGGCCGCGTCTCCCGTCTCCCCGGGGGCGGATGCGTCCGTGACCGAGCGCGACGCGGACCAGCAGGAGACGGCGCCGATCGCCCCGCTCTTCCCCACGGCGACGGCGGGGGAGTCGCGCCCCGGAACTCCCGCTGACGGCGCCGCCGCGACCGCCGAGCCGGCGGAGCCGGAGGCCACCACGGGGCCGGTCGGGCTCCGCGACGTGTGGCGGGCGTCCCGTGCGCGGCGCAAGGCGCTCCGCGCCGAGGTGCGACGGTTCACGGTGCGCCAGCGCCGCCGCCGCATCGTGTGGGCGGGCGTCGCCGCATCCCTCGTGCTGCTGACCGCCGCCACCGTCGGCGCGGCCTACAGTCCGCTGTTCGCGGTCGAGCAGGTGCGGGTCGTCGGCACGCAGCAGCTGAACGCGGACGAGGTCGCCGCCGCGCTGTCGGGGCAGGTCGGCACGCCGCTCGCCGCGATCGACGAGTCCGCCGTGAAAGCCGCTCTCGTCGCGTTCCCCCTCGTCGAGACGTACACGCTGGAGGCGCAGCCGCCGCACGATCTCATCGTGCGGATCGTGGAACGCACCCCGATCGGCGTGGTGTCCTCGGCGGCCGGATACGCGTTGGTGGATGCGGCCGGCGTCGTGCTCTCGACGACGCCCGAGCCTCCGGTGGGATACCCGATCGTCGACGCCGCCGGCGGCATCGGCTCGGAGGCGTTCGCCGCGGCCGGTCAGGTGATGCGCGCGCTCCCGGCGGATCTGCGCACCCAGGTCACCGCGGTCACCGCGGGCTCCGCGCACGACGTCACGATCACACTCGGTGCGGCCAACGCGCAGGTCGTCTGGGGGAGTGCCGACCAGTCGGCGCTGAAGGCCCGCGTGCTGCAGCCGCTCATGGCGGCGCGCCCGCCCGACGGCGTCGCCGTCTACGACGTGTCGTCCCCCCAGGCCGCCGTCGTCCGCTGACCCCCGCCTCTTCCGCTGCGCCGTCCCGCGCGCCCTCCATCCGCCGAGCGCACATCCCGTCGCCGAGCGCACATCGCGG
>NZ_JBFBHG010000029.1:0-37034 GCF_040685095.1 Microbacterium sp. NPDC089189 | reverse complement strand
CAGCTCCCCGTTGTTCACTCGTCGCAAAAGCGGGGTGCCGCGCGGCGCGACCCCGCTTTTGCGACGAATGAACAGGGGATGGGGCGCGCCAGCGCGTCAGCACGGCACGTCACGCAGCGCGTCAGGCGGATTCGCGCAGGATGAGCTGGGTCGGCATGACGGTCGCCCGGGGCGGATCGCCGCCGTCGAGGAGCTCCAGCAGCACCTGCGCCATCCGCTCGCCCTGCGCGAACGACGGCTGACGCATCGTGGTGAGCATCGGCGAGCCCTTGGTCGCGACCGACGAGTCGTCGAAGCCGATGACCGCGACGTCCTCGGGCACGCGCAGCCCGGCCGCGAGCAACACGTCGATCGCGCCACGCGCCATCAGGTCGCTCGCGGCGAAGACGGCATCGGGGCGCTCGCCACGGGCCAGGATGTCGCGCATCGCGATCGCGCCGCCCTCCTCGGTGAAGTCGCCGTCCGCGATGCCGCCCGAACGCATCCGCGCGGCGGAGAGGGCCTGGCGATATCCCGTCAACCGGTCGACGCCCGCGGTCATCGTGGGCGGTCCTGCGATCGTCGCGATGGAGCGCCGCCCCTGACCGATGAGGTACTCCACGGCATCCACCGCCCCGGCCACATTGTCGACGTCGACGAAGTAGTCGGTGTCGTGAAGCCGCGTGGGGCGCCCGCCGAAGACCACCGGGACGGCCGACGCGATGCGCTCGACGAAGGTGTCGCTGGTGTGGTGAGAGACGACGATGGCGCCATCGATCGAGCCGCTGCGGACGTAGCCGAGCATCTTGCCGCGCGGGTCGTCGCTCGCGATCGCGAGGGTCAGCAGGTACTCGGATGCCGACACGGCGTCGTTGATGCCCGACACGATGGCGGCGAAGAACGGGTCGCCGAAGAAGCGCTGCGTCTCTTCGGGAACGATCACCGCGATCGCCATGGTGCGGGCGCTCGCGAGCGAACGTGCGGCCCGGTTGGGCACGTAGTTCAGGTGCTGGATGGCCTCCCGCACCGCTTCGAGGGCCTCGGGGCTGACCGCGGTCGAACCGTTGACGACGCGCGACACCGTGGAGCGTGACACGCCCGCCGCGCGAGCGACCTCCTCGATCGTGGCCGGCATCATCGTCCTCTCCGCTGGGCTCCCGCCCGCCGGCCCCGGAGCGACCTCGGGGGCCGGCGTACCGGGTTACAGCGCGCGGGCACCGATGATGCGACTGTACTCGCGGGCGCTGTCCTTGAGTGCGCGCTCCTGGGTCTCGTAGTCGACACGGACGATGCCGAATCGCTTCTCGTAGCCCCATGCCCACTCGAAGTTGTCCATGAGCGACCAGTAGAAGTAGCCGCCCACATCCACGCCGGCGTCGATCGCGTCGAGGATCGCGGCCAGGTGCGACGCGAGGAAGTCGGCGCGCGCGTGGTCGTGGACCCGCACCTCGCCCGCCTCCTCGACGGCGACGTCGTCGTACGCGGCGCCGTTCTCGGTGACGAACAGGCGCGTGCCGGCGGCGTTGGAGTAGTCGTCGGCCACACGCGTGAGAAGCCGCGTGAGGGTCGCCGGGTCGACCTCCCAGTGCATGCCCGTGCGGGGCAGGCCGCGCTCGTGCCAGTGGATGTCGTGGGCGACGGGCCACGGCGCGAGACCGACGCGGTCGGTCGGGGCATCGCCGCTGGCGGGCGGGTCGCCCGGCACCGTGCCGCCCACGTACTCGCCGTGGTAGTAGTTGACGCCCAGCGTGTCGATGGGCGCCGCGATCGTCTCGAGGTCGCCGTCGTGGATCGCCTCTTCGAGCGCCGCCGCGGCCTCGGGCACGAAGGTCGCGAGATCGGCGCGGATGTCGGCGGGGTACTCGCCACGGAACACCGGGTCGAGGAACCACCGGTTGAACTGGCCGTCGATGCGGCGGGCGGCATCCGCATCCGCCTCGTTCTGCGGGTCGACCGGGTCGGCGACGGTGAGGTTCAGGGTGATGCCGAGGTTGAGGTCGGCGTCGCGCTCGCGCAGGGCACGCACCGCCTGGCCGTGGCCGAGCAGCAGGTGGTGGGCGGCGAGCACACCCTCGGTGGCCGAGAAGTGGCCGGGGGCGTGGAGACCCGCGGTGTAGCTGAGGAAGGACGAGCACCACGGCTCGTTGAGGGTGGTCCAGACCGCCACGCGGTCGCCGAGCGCATCGTGCATGTCGAGCGCGTACTCGGTGAAGAGATCGGCGGTGTCGCGGTTGGTCCAACCGCCCTTCTCCTGCAGCGCCTGCGGCAGATCCCAGTGGTAGAGCGTCAGCCACGGCTTGATGTCGGCGGCGAGCAGCTGATCGACCAGGCGCGAGTAGAAGTCGACGCCCTTCGGGTTGAGCGCGCCGCCGTCCGGGCGCACGCGCGACCACGACGTAGAGAAGCGGTAGGTCTCGAGCCCGATGCTCTTCATCACTTCCACATCGCCCTCGTAGCGGTGGTAGTGATCGCACGCGACATCGCCGTTCTCGGCGTTGATCACGGCGCCCGGAACCCGCGCGAACGCATCCCAGATGGAGTCGGTGCGGCCGTCCTCGTGGGCCGCGCCCTCGATCTGATAGGCGGCAGTAGCTGCGCCGAACAGGAAGTCCTGAGGGAAGGTCCGGGGGGTCGAGGCCACGTCATTGTCCTTTCGAGAAGCCTTTGGGAGCGCTCTCACGCCTATAAGGGAGACTAGTGCCACAAAGACTAGACTGGTGGCGCACATCCCGCCGCGCCCTTGGAGAGCTTCGAATGCCCACGATCGTCGTCGATGTCATGCCCAAAGCCGAACTGCTCGATCCGCAGGGCAAGGCCGTAGCGAGCGCACTGAATCGGATGGGTGTCGAAGGCTTCGGCGGCGTCCGCATCGGCAAGCGCTTCGAGCTCGCCGTCGACGGCCCCGTCGACGAGGCGCTCCTCGAGCAGGTGCGCATCCTCGCCGACGACGTGCTCTCGAACGCCGTCATCGAGGATGTCGTCGGCATCGAGGTCGTGGAGTGACCGTCCGCATCGGGGTCATCACCTTCCCGGGTTCGCTCGACGATCGCGATGCGCAGCGCGCCATCCGCGTCGCCGGTGCCGAGCCCGTCGCCCTGTGGCACGGATCGCACGACCTCGACGGCGTGGACGCCCTGGTCCTCCCCGGTGGCTTCAGCTACGGCGACTACCTGCGCGCCGGCGCCATCGCCGCCCTCGCGCCGATCATGTCCGAGGTCAAGGATGCGGCCGCGGCCGGCATGCCGATCCTCGGCATCTGCAACGGCTTCCAGATGCTCGTCGAGGCGCACCTGCTGCCCGGCGGGCTCATCCGCAACGAGCACCAGCAGTTCATTCGCCGTGACCAGCGACTGCGGGTCGAGAACGCCGACACCGCCTGGACGAGCGACTTCGCCACCGGGCAGGAGATCGTCATCCCGCTCAAGAACGCCGACGGCGGCTACATCGCCGACGCCGAGACGCTCGCACGCGTCGAGGGCGAGGGCCTCGTGGCCTTCCGCTACCTCGGCGTGAACCCCAACGGTTCGCTCGACGACATCGCGGGCCTCACGAACGAGCGCGGCAACGTCGTCGGCCTGATGCCGCATCCCGAGCACGCCGTCGAGGCGGGCTTCGGCCCCGACACCTCCGACGCCATGCGCTCGGGCGTCGACGGCCTCGGCTTCTTCAGCTCCGCGATCGCCGCCGTGGTGGGCGCCGCCGCCTGACCCGTCCTGCCTTCGGGCCGGCACCGCGCCGGCGCCGCCGTGGGGGGGGTGCTGCTCGGGGGTGTGTGCTGCGCCGCCGGGGGGTGCTGCCCGGGGGCGCGCCCTGCTCGCGCCGCCCCCCACCTGTTCACTCGTCGCGAAAGCGTCGTGCGGGGTGGCGACACCCTGATTTTGCGACGAGTGAGCAGAGGTAGCGGCGAGATCTTCGCCGCACGGCGCGAGCGCGCCACCACCGGCGATAACAGCGCCATGCCAGCGCACCGCCGCACCGCCGCCGCACCGCCGCACCACCGCACCGCCGCGAGCACCCCCACCCTTGCTCACTCGTCGCGAATGCACGGTGCCGGGCTCGCGCACCCCGCACATGCGACGAGTGAGCAGAGGGGGCGGGTCGCGTCAATGGGCGGCGCCCGCCGCGAGGGGGCGGGTCGCGTCAGCGGGCGGCGCCCACCGCGTCCGCGACCAGCACCTCCGCGATCGCACGAGCGGTGACCGAGGCCGCTGCCCCGGACTCGCGCAGCCGCATCGCGAGCGCGCCGGTGACGACCACGAGCAGCCGCTCCGCCAGCTCGGCAGCCCCGGCGTCACCGACGAGCGGGACGGCGAGGTCGGTCAGTCGCCGCCGAAGCGCGAGCGTGTCGGCACGGACCGCCTCCGAGACCTCCTCCGACGTCCCGGCGTACTCGGCCGCCGAGCCCAGGAACGCGCACCAACGAGACCCCCGGGGTCCGCGACGGACGTCCTCGATGGCGGGGAAGACGGCGAGCAGGCGCGCCGCGTCGGACGTCTCGCGGGCGATGGCCGCATCCCAGGTATCGATCCACTGACGCTGCCGACGCGCGAGGGCGGCCCCCAGCAGCGCCTCCTTGCTCTCGTAGCCCCGATACAGGGTGGCTGCCGAGACGCCGGCACGCTCGATCACGGCGTCGATCGGTGTCGCCGCGATACCGCGCACGAAGAACAGATCCTCGGCGGCATCGAGCAGCTTCGTCTCGGACGATGTGCGGATGCCGCCTCGTCGGGGCATCGGCCGCCGGTTCGCCTTCGACGCGTCATCCACCCCTGCAGTCTAGACTGCGTAAATGAAACGATCGTTTTCGTTTGGGTCTCTGTCGCCGCCGAGATCGCCGATGCTGCTGGTGGTGGCGGGCACAGCGCTGATCGCGGCGACCTACGGGCTCATCCGCCTCGCCTACGGCCTCTATCTGCCGGAGATGCGCGCCGCGCTGGGGTTCGGCGACCTCGAGGCGGGCGTCGTCGCCGCGGGCGCGTCGGTGATGTACTGCGTGGGCGCGGTCGCGGCGTTCCTGACCGGTGCGCGTACACCCCGGGCGTTGACGATCGCGGCCGGAGCGACCGCCGGCGTCGGCGCCGTCGGGATGTCGCTGGCGGGCTCGTTCCCGCTGTTCGCCGCGGCGGCCGTCCTGAGTTCGGCCGGCGCGGGACTCGCGTCGCCGGCGCTCGTCGAGATCCTCGACCGCACCGTCACTGGTCCCGGCCGAAGCCGCGCGCAAACGATCGTGAACGCGGGCACCGGCCCGGGACTCGTGGCTGCCGGCATCCTGGCCCTCACTCTGCTCCCCGACTGGCGCGCGGCATGGGCCGTGTCGGCGGTCGTCGCCCTGGTCGCCGCGGTGTCGGTGGCGATGCTCGCCCGCGGCCCCGGCGACCTCCCGACGGCGCGACGCATCGCACCGCCGCGCGGCTGGATCGGAGCGCACCGGCGGGTGAGCGTCGCCGCCGCGGCGATGGGGGCCGGATCGGCAGCGATGTGGAACTACGGCCGCACGCTCCTGGTGTCCGCCGGCGTCGAGGAGGCGACCACCGTGCTCGCGTGGGTCGCCCTCGGCATCGGAGGATCCGCCGCGATCCTCACCGCCCGCTGGATGACCGCACTTCACCCGCGGACGGCGTGGGCGCTCGCCACATCCGCCGCCGCGATCGGCACCGTCGCTCTCGTCGCCGCGCCGACGGGCACCCTCGCCGCGCTCGCATCGTGTGCGGTGTTCGGATGGGGCTACACAGCCGCGACCGGCGCGCTCATCGGCTGGACCGGCGTCATCGATCCGACGCGGGCCGCGACGGGCACGGCTCTGCTGTTCGTCGTCCTCATCCTGGGCCAGGCCCTCGGCGCCGCCGCGGTGGGCGCGCTGATGGACGCGGTCGGCCCCGTCGCGGCGTTCCTCGCGGCGGCCGCGGGCCTGGCCGGGGCCGCCGCGGCTGCACTCGTCGCAAAAGCACGGTGATCACCGCACACACCGCGCCTTTGCGACGAGTGAGCAGAGGTGGCGGCGAAGCACCTCGCAGCCCCCCGCCCGCACCCTGCCCCGGACCCTGCTCACTCGTCACGAATGCACGGTGCCGCGGCCCCCACACCCGGCATGTGCGACGAGTGAGCAAGGTTGAAGACGACGCCGGGCAGGGCACGAGCGCGACGCCCAACGACGCACACGCCCCACACGCCCCGGCACGAGCCGGCACACCCCGCCCGGGGCGGGGGTCAGGCGAGGCGGCCGGCGGCGAGGGCGACCTCGCGGTCGGCGGCGGCCATGAGCGCGGCGTCGTGCGTCACGGCGACCACCACGACGCCGCGGGCGCGCTCCCGGTCGATCGCGGCGTGGATGAGGTCGGTGCTGGCAGCATCCAGGCCCGTCGTCGGCTCGTCGAGCAGCAGCACGTCGGCGCCGCGAGCCAGCGCCTGCGCGAGCAGCACCCGTTGGCGCTGCCCGCCCGAGAGCGCGGCGAACGGACGCCGGGCCAGGTCGTCGACGCGGACGAGCCGCGCCGCCTCGTCGGCGATCCGGCGCTCGGATGCGGCGGGCACACCCCAGGGGCGACGCCACGCACCCATGCGCACGACCTCGGCGACCGTCAGGGGCAGGGCGTCGGGGATGGCGGTGCGCTGCGGCACGAACGCGACGCGGCGCGGCCCGTCGACGTGGCCGGCGGCGAGGGGGCGGGTTCCGGCGAGCGCCTCGAGCAACGTCGTCTTACCCGCGCCGTTCGGGCCCACGATGACGGTCAGCGCCCCCGCATCCAGTCGCAGATCGAGCGGATGCAGCACGGTGACGCCGTCGATCACCACCCGGATCCCGTGGGCGCACACCGGCGGGACCCGGGCGGGAACGGGGGCGACGGAGGGCGCGGAGGAGGACGGCACGCCCCCACGCTATCCGATTTGAGAACCATTCTCATTATCGTTACGGTCGGGTCTCGTGCCTTCGCTCCTCCCGCTCGACCATGACTTCCTGCTGCGCGCCCTGATCGGCGGCGGCCTGGTGGCCGTGCTGTGCGCCGTCGTGGGCACCTGGGTCGTGATCCGCGGCATGGCGTTCCTCGGCGAGGCTCTGGCCCACGGCATGCTTCCCGGCGTCGCCCTCGCGACCGTCATCGGCGCCCCCGTCCTCCTCGGCGCGGCGGTGAGCGCGGTCGCGATGAGCCTCGGCATCGGCGCCCTCCAGCGGCGCGGGCGGCTCACCTACGACACGAGCATCGGGCTGCTCTTCGTGGGGATGCTGGCGCTCGGGGTGATCGTCATCTCGCACAGCGGCAGCTTCGCGACCGACGCCACCGCCATCCTCTTCGGCGACATCCTGGCCATCGCACCGGGCGATCTCGTGGTGCTGGCCGTCGCCGCGGGCGTCGGGATCGCCGCCGCCGCCGTCGGCCACCGCGCCCTCGTCGCCGCCGCGTTCGATCCGCGGGTGGCGCGCGTGCTCGGGGTGCACCCCGGCGTCGCCGACGCGCTACTGGTCGGGCTCGTGACCCTGGCCGTCGTCGCGTCGTATCAGGCGGTCGGGTCCCTCCTGGTGGTCGGGCTCCTGCTCGCGCCCGCCGTGGCCGCTCGCCCGTGGACCTCCCGCATCCCGTCGACGATGCTGCTCGCCGCGGTCTTCGGCATCGCCGCCGTGACGGCGGGACTCTCGATGTCGTGGCACGCGGGCACGGCAGCGGGCGCGTCGATCGCCGCCTGCGCCATCGCCCTCGCCGGCCTCTCGTGGGCCGTCCGCGCCCCTCTCGTCGCCCGCCGCACACCCCGCGCGACCGCCGCCGCATGATCTCCCCCCGAAAGGCCTCCGTGCGTTCCCGTCTTCTCCTGCTGCCTCTGACCGTCTCGGTCCTCGCGCTCGCCTCGTGCGCGTCGACACCCCCCGCATCGACGCCGAGCCCCGCGGATGCGTCCGCCGACGGCCACGGCGCGATCTCGGGCGCGCAGGAGGTCGACGAACCGCCGCTGCACCTCGCGACGATCGCCGCGGACGGCACCGTCAGCCAGCTCGACCTGCTCAGCGAGCAGACCAGCGACATCGGGGCGATCGATCCGCCCACCGCGCTCGCGACGGACGGGCGCTACCTCTTCGCCGACACGGCGGACGGCGTGACGATCGTCGACAGCGGGATGTGGACGTGGGATCACGTCGACCACTTCCACTACTACCGCGCGAGCCCCGCTCTCCTCGGCACGGTGCCGGGCGAGGGGGCTGCCACCGTCGCCACCACCAACTCGTCCACGACGGGCGGTGCGGGTGTGTACTTCGCCGAGACGGGCGACGCCGTGCTCCTGGATGTGGCGGCGCTCTCGCGCGGCGAGATCGTCGAGTCCTTCCGGCTGCGCACCGACCCGCACGCCGGCATGGTGGTGCCCGTCGGCTCCTTCGCGCTCGTCACGGATGCCGACGGCACCGTCTCGGTGCACGCGTCCGACGGCGACGTCGTCCCCGGCACGCGCACGGCCTGCCCCGACCCGCGGGGCACGATCACGACCCGCGTCGGCGCCGTGGTCGGATGCGACGACGGCGCGCTCCTCGCCTCGATGCAGGACGGCGCCGTGCGCATCGAACGCATTCCGCTGCCCGAGGGCGCCGCACGCCCGCTGTCCTTCGCCAACCGCGAGGGACGCCCGACCGCGGCCGGCCTCAGCTCCGACGGACGCATCCTCCTGCTCGACACGCGGGAGCGCCAGTGGGTCGAGCTGCCCGCGCCGGCCCCGCTCGTCGCCGTCACGGCCGTCGACGACGCCGACGCGCACGTGGTGGGCCTCACCGCCGACGGACGGGTGGTCGTGATCGACGGCACCTCCGGCACGCAGCTCGCGATCACCGAGCCGCTCGTCGCCGCGTCCCTCGCCCGCGGCGACAGGCCGGCGTTGATCGCCGACGACCGGCGCACCTACCTGACCGGCCCCGCGGAACACCTGCTGTTCGAGATCGACGTCGCCGACGGCGCGCGGATCGCCCGCACCTTCACGACCTCCGACGAGCCCCTGTTCGTCGCGGAGACGGGCCGATGAGCGCGGTGCGCCGGTTCGGCGCCCGACTCGCCGTCGTGATGATCGCGGCCACGACGCTGACCGGATGCGCGACCCCGGGCGCGACCGATGAGCCCCTCATCGCCGTGTCCACCAACATCCTCGGCGACGTCGTGGAGCAGCTCGTGGGCGACCAGGCCGAGGTGCTGACCCTCATGCGTCCAGGCGCCGACCCGCACTCGTTCGAGATCTCGGCGCAGGAGGTCGCCCGACTGCAGTCCGCCGATCTCGTGGTCTCGAACGGGCTCGGCCTGGAAGAGGGCCTCGCGCAGCATCTGGATGCGGCCGCCGCATCCGGTGCGCGCACGGTCGTCGCGGGCGACGCGGTCGCCGTGCTGCCCTACGCATCGGAGGATGCCGGCGGCGCGGACGACCCGCACTTCTGGACGGATCCGGCGCAGATGATCGCGGTCGTCGACGCGCTGGAGCCCGTGATCGCCGAGATCGACGGCATCGACCGCGCGGCCCTCGCGGCGCGCACCGAGGCCTACCGCACCGAGCTCGAGAACCTCGATGCCGAGATGTCGGAGGCGTTCGCCGCGATCCCCGCGGAGCGTCGCGCCCTCGTGACGAACCACCACGTCTTCGGATACCTGGCCCATCGCTTCGACGTGCGGATCGTGGGCGCCGCGATCCCCGGCGGCACGACGCTCGCCGCACCCAGCGCGTCGGACCTGGCCGAGCTCGTGGCGGCCATCGAGGACGCCGGTGTGCCGACCATCTTCGCCGAGTCGTCGGCGCCCGACCGGCTCATGCGCGTGCTCGCCGAGGAGGCGGACGTGCACGTCGAGGTCGTGGAGCTGTTCACCGAGTCGCTCACCGCCGCCGACGGCGAGGCCCCCGACTACCTGACCATGATGCGCGTCAACACCGAGCGCATCGTCACCGGGCTCGCGCCCACCCCCTGAAGAGAAGAGAACCGATGCACCTGAGACGAACCGCGACGCTCGCGCTGGGCCTGCTGGCCGTGGCGACGCTCGCCGCCTGCACCTCCGCCCCCGCGGCGGCCCCGTCGGCGACGTCCGCCGACGAGACCACGGCCGGCCCCCGCGTGGCCATCAGCTACGAGGGCGGCATCCTCGTGCTCGACGGCGAGAGCCTCGAGACCCTCGCCGATCTCGACGCCGAGGAGTTCACGCGACTGAACGCCGCCGGTGACGGCAGCCACGTGATGGTGACGATGAGCGAGGGCTTCCAGCTGCTCGACACCGGGGCGGCGGGCGGCACCGACCCGCAGCTCACCGACCTCGTGTTCCCCGCCGACACCCCCGGCCACGTCGTGCGCCACGCCGGCAACACCGTGCTCTACGCCGACGGCACGAGCGACACCACCGTCATCCGCACGGCGGATCTCGCCGACCTCGGCACCGAGCTGCCCGCGTTCGAGACGATCCCCGGGGTCGAGGCGCACCACGGCGTCTCGGTCGTGCTCGAGGACGGCACTTTCCTCACCACGGTCGGCAACGCCGACGGACGCACCGGCATCGTCGCGCGCGACGCCGAGGGCACCGAGATCGCCGCCAACGCGGACTGCCCCGGTGTGCACGGCGAGGGAACCGCCGAGGGCGAAGCGGTCGTCTTCGGCTGCGAGAACGGCGCGCTGCTCTACACGGACGGCGAGATCGTCAAGCTGTCGGCGCCCGACCAGCCCTACGGCCGCATGGGCAACGCGTACGTCAGCGAGACCAGCCCGCTCGTCGTCGGCGACTACAAGAACGACCCCGACGCCGAGGGCTACCTGCTCTCGCACGTCGCCCTGATCGACACCGTCGCGCAGACCCTCGAGGTCGTCGCTCTGCCCGAGGGCGTGGAGTACACCTTCCGCGACGTGGCCCGCGGTCCCGGCGACCTGGCCTACATCCTGGCCAGTGACGGCGCGATCCACGTGCTCGACCCCGCCACCGGCGACATCACCGACACGTTCCCCGTCATCGACGCGTGGGAGGGACCGCTCGAGTGGCAGGACCCGCACCCCGCGATCGTCGTGACCGGCGACATCGCGTACGTCACCGAGCCCGCCGCGAACGCGGTGCACGCCGTCGACCTGACCACGGGCGAGGTCGTGGCCAGCACGACGCTCGACGTGGCCCCCAACGAGGTGGCGGTCGCCACCGGTCGCTGATCGACACCTCGGCGCACCGCATCCCGTCCTTCCTCCGAGGGGCGGGATGCGGTGCGCCGGGGCTCGTGCGAGGTCGTTAGCCTCGAAGCATGAGCGAATCCCCCCTCGTCGTGTCCGTCCCCTCCGCCGAGCTCGCCGCCGACATCGCGCCGGTGCCCGACGGCGTGGAGGTCATCGTGTGGCCGATGGATGCTCCCGCCCCGCGCGAGAGCATCGACCTGGTCGTGCCGCCGTACATGAGCGCGAAGACGATCGTCGCGCGGCTCGAGGGAGTGCGCACCCGACTCGTGCAGAGCCAGTCGATCGGGTACGAGGGGACCGAGGAGCTCCTGCCCCCGGGCATCGTCTTCGCGAACGCCGCGACGGTGCACGAGACCTCCACCGCCGAGCTCGCCGTCGGCCTGGCGCTGGCCGTGCAGCGGCATCTCGACGAGTTCGCCCGCGAACGCACCTGGGCCCCCGTCTTCGCCACGAGCCTCGCCGACACCCGCGTCACGGTCCTCGGCTTCGGCGGCGTGGGCAAGGCCATCGCCGCACGTCTCGCCCCCTTCGAGGTGCAGCTGCGCGCCGTCGCCTCGCGGGCCCGCACCGAGGACGGCATCGACGTCGCCGCGATCGACGACCTGCGAGCCGTCCTCGCCGAGACCGACGTGCTCATGCTCGCGCTGCCGGGGTCGGACGCGACGCGGCACGTCATCGGCGACGCCGAGCTCTCGGCTCTTCCCGACGGCGCCCTCGTCGTCAACGTCGGACGGGGCACGCTCATCGACACCGACGCACTCGTCGACCACGTGCGGCGCGGCCGCATCCGTGCGGGGCTCGACGTGACCGACCCGGAGCCCCTGCCCGACGGGCACCCGCTGTGGGAGCTGCCGGGTGTGCTGATCGCGCCGCACGTGGGCGGGGCGACCAGCGCGATGAAGCCGCGGATCGCGCGGCTCGTGCGACGTCAGATCGAGCGGATGGCGGCGGGCCGGGAGCCGGAGAATGTCGTGCTGCGCACCTGACCGGGCCGGCGGTCAGCGCACCCGGTCAGCGATACGCCCAGGGGATCTCCCCCTCGTCGACGAGGACCACGTCGCCGTCGAGGGTGAAACGCAGCATCCCGCCGTCGGGGAAGCGCTGCAGGAGCTCGTCGGGGAGTTTGACGTCGCCGTACATCTCGGTGCGGTCGCTCGCCGGCACGTAGAGGTCCATGATCGGGGCGATTCCGCCGCCGGCGCAGCCCCCGGTGAACGATCTGGTCCCCTCGCCGAAGGCCGCCTGGATGCAGTCCTCCGAGGCGTATATGCCGACTCCGAGATATTCACCGTAGGACTGCACCGTCGCGGCATCCTCGGCGCCGAATCTGAACTGCGTCACGATGGCCTCCGGCGGCTCCCCGGCCTGCGCCGTCAGCCGCGCCGCATGATGCGCGTCGTCGCGCACACCCCAGGGGAACGTCCAGGCCGTGACTCCCGCACCGACCACCACGGCGGCCACGAGGCTCACGGCCCAGGCGATGCGGGTGCGGCGACCGAGGACGGCGGCGCGGGGTTCCGGCGCGGGCGGGTCGGCGGGCGCCGCGGGATCGGAGCCCGTGGGCCGGGCCGGCGCATCGGCGCCGTGCGCTGAGGCCGTCGCCTCCCTGCCGTCCGGGACGGATGCCGCGACGGCGGGGTCGCCCGGCCGCTCCCGGTCGTCGTCCGGATGCGGGTCTCCCTCCGACCGCCACCGGGCGCCCGCCGTGTCGGCCGCGAACCCGAGGCGCGTCAGGACCGCGTCCTCCGCGGCACGATCGACCGGCGTCGCATCCGCTCGGGCGTCGATCACGGGCTCCGGCGACACCCGGTCGTCTGCCCGATGCGCGTCGCGCTGCGCGTCTTCCAGCTCGCGCAGCCGAGCGAGCGCGACGGGATCGCGGTCGAGGTCGGGGGACGGACCGTAGGCGCGGGCCTGCAGGCGGGCGAGCTCATCGTCGGGCACGGTTCCATTCTGCGGGTGTCGCGGCGCCCCCGCACCCGGGGCCGGCAGACCGGTGGCTCAGGACCGATCGATGTCGACGCCGCTCCACAGATCGCCGCACTCGATGTCCGTCCCGTGCGCGCGCAGGTATGCCCCGGCGCCGCGGTCGGCGGCGAGCGACGCGGCGACCTCATCCCACCGCGCACGCCCGAGGATCACGGGGTGCCCCGGCCGCCCGCCGTAGGTCGCCTGGGCGGCGGCGTCCGGGCCGGCGAGTGCCGCGAGCCGTTCCACGGCGGCGACGGGGACATCGGGGATGTCGACGGTGACGACGAGCACGCACTCCGCCCCCGCGCGGCGAGCGGCGGCGAGCCCCGCGCGCAGCGACGCCGACACCCCGACGCGCCAGTCCTCGACCGCCACCGGCTGCGCCTCGTCGGGCAGGAGCAGGGCCGCCGCCTCGCGTTCGGCGCCGAGCGTCACGAGGACGCGTCCGCATCCGCCCGCGCGCAGCGTCTGCGTGAGGCGCGCCGACCACGGCTGGCCCTCGCTCGTGCGCGCGAGCGCTTTGGGGCCCCCGAAGCGGGTGCCGGCGCCGGCGGCGAGCACCAGACCGGCGAGGGCGGGGCGATCGGGACGGAGCATGGTGTCGGCCAGCGTAGCCCGCAGGAAACACACGGCGATTACAGTGAGCGCGTGCTCGAACTCGCCCGTGACCTGCTGCCGCTGCTGCGTGCCGGGCAGACCGTCGCCACCGTCACCGTGGTCGGCGTCGCCCGCAGCGCGCCGCGCGGGGTCGGATCGGCCATGGCGGTGACGCGCGATGCGCGCGTCATCGGCTCGATCTCCGGCGGATGCGTCGAAGGGGATGCGGTGGCGATGGCCCTCGCCGCCCTCGGTCGCGGCGACGGGGATCGCGCGCGATTCGGGTTCACCGACGAGCAGGCCTTCGCCGCGGGGCTCGCCTGCGGCGGGACGATCGACGCCGTGATCAGCCTCGTGCATCCCGACGACCAGACGGCCCTCGGCGCGCTCGAGCGCGCCGCCGACGACCGCCCGAGTGCCCTCGGCATCGTGACCGAGGGCCCCGCCACCGGGAACTTCGTGGCGTCGCCGCCCACCGTCGGGGCCACCGGCATCCGTGCGTCGTCGGACGGCGCTGTGCTCGACGTCGTCGCCCCGCGCCGCCCGCGGCTCGTCCTGCTCGGCGCGGGAGAGCACGCCGCCGCGATCTGCCGCGTGGCCGCCGCGGCGGGGTTCGCCGTGTCGGTGTGCGATGTCTGGGACACCCTGGTCACCGCGGAGCGCTTTCCCGCCGCAGCCTCGCTGCACACCGCGATCCCGGAGGCGTTCCTGACCGATCTCGAAGCGCGGGGCGACATCGACGCGCAGACATCGATCTGCGTGCTCACCCACGATCTGCGTCTCGACATCCCGGCTCTGCGCGTGGCCCTCGCCTCGCCCGCCGGTTTCGTCGGCGCGATGGGGGCGCGGCGCACGGTCGCCCGGCGCGAGCAGCTCCTGCGCGAGGCGGGGATGCCGCACGCGCAGATCGCCCGCCTGCACTCGCCGCTGGGGTTGGATCTCGGCGGGTCGAGTCCGGACGAGACCGCCATCGCCGTGCTCGCCGAGATCGTCGCGGTACGGCACGGCGGAACCGGCGGAGCGCTCCGGCTCGGCACGGGCGCGCTGCATCCGAGGTCCTCCGACGCGCTCGCTCCGGCCGACGCGGCGAGCTGCGCCACGGCCCGCTGACGCCGGCCGCCCCGCGGGTGTGAGAGCTCCTCGGGTGCGAGAGTGGAGACTCCAGCGAAGGAGACTCCATGCCGAAAGCGGTCACCCTCATCCGTTCCGCCGCCCTGTCGAGCGTCGCCGAGTACGCGTACGCCGCGACGGCCCCCGCCGAGGCGCGGCTGATCTTCCTCGCGGGCTCGTGCCCGCTCGATGCCGACGGCGCGACGGTCGCGGTGGGGGATGTCGCCGGTCAAGCGGCGGCGTGCGTCGCGAATCTGCGCCTGGCGCTGCAGGCCGCGGGCGCCGGCATACCCGACGTGCTGAGCACCCGCGTGCTCGTCGCCTCGTCGGCGCAGGCCGACCTCGTGACCGCGTGGGACGTGGTGCGCGACGCCTTCGGCGACCACGACGTGCCCAGCACCCTGATGGGTGTCACCGTGCTCGGCTACGACGATCAGCTCGTCGAGATCGAAGCCGTCGCCGCCGTCCTCGACTGACCGCGCCGCGGCGCGCCTCCCGCCGCTCCCGCTGCTCCCGCTGCCCGCGCTTGCCGCTGAGCGGAGGAGATCGAGGCTGCGGAGGGCCGTTTCCCCCGATTCGCTCCTCCGCTCACCGGATCTCCTCCGCTCGCACGCCGGAGGAGCGAACGGCCCGCACCCGCGCGGGAGGGGTTAGCGTGGGGGCACCCACGCGCCGGAGCGGCCGGACACGACGCGCTGACCACCGCGAAACACCGGCGAAATCCGACGCTGGTTCACTGAACCGAACTGTTCATGTGACCAACATCCCGAGGCAGCCGTGGACATCACGACCATCACGAGTTTCCGCGCCGCACGTACGCGCACGGAGCTCGCTCTCGCGCCCGGCGAGGCGTTCATCGCCGGCGGCACCTGGCTGATGAGCGAGCCGCAGCCCGACACCACCGGCTTCGTCGACCTGACGACGCTCGGCTGGCCCGAGATCGAGGTGGATGCCGACGGCCTCCGCATCGGCGCCACGTGCACCATCGCGCGGCTGCTGGCGTGGTCGGAGGGGCGTGCCCCCGACCTGCCCGCCGTGCCCGCGGACTGGCGGGCGACGGCCATGATCCCGGATGCGGCCAACGCGCTGCTCGCCTCGTTCAAGATCTGGAACACCGCGACCGTGGGCGGCAACCTCTGCCGGACCTTCGCCGCCGGCGCGATGATCAGCTTCGCCGCGGGCCTGGACGGCTCCGTCCTGGTCTGGACGCCCGACGGCGGCGAATACCGTATGCCGGTCGCCGAGTTCGCCACCGGCAACGGCACGAACGTCCTGCGCCCGGGCGAGGTGCTGCGCCGCATCGACATCCCCGCGCATGCCCTGCGCTCGCGGGCGCGGTTGCAGAAGATCGCGCTGGCCGAGCTCGGCCGCTCCGGCGCGGTCGTCACCGGCCGGGTCGACGCCGACGACACCGCCACCTTCGTGCTCACGGCGGCCACCGCCGCCCCCACCGTGCTGCGTTTTCCGCAGCTGCCGGATGCGGCCACGCTCGCCGCGTCGATCGACGCCGTCACCGGCTACTACACCGACCCGCTGGGCGCCGCCGACTGGCGCCGCGCCGTGAGCGGGGAGCTCGCCGCGCGCATCCGTGCGGAGCTGGAGGCATCCGCATGAGATTCGACGTGAACGGCACGGCGGTCGAGACCGAACCCGCCGCGGGTCAGAGCCTGCGCACCCTGCTGCGCGAGGCCGGACACACCGAGGTCAAGAAGGGCTGCGACGCCGGCGACTGCGGCGCGTGCTCCGTGCTGCTCGACGGCGAGCCCGTGCACTCGTGCATCATCCCGGCCGTCCGGGTCGAGGGGCGCGCGGTCACGACCGCGGCGGGTCTCGCGCCCGGCGACGACCTGCATCCGGTGCAGCAGGCCATCGCCGACAACTTCGGCTTCCAGTGCGGGTTCTGCACCGCGGGGATGAGCGTCACCGCATCCACCCTCTGCGCGCACGACGTCGATGACCTCGACCGCCGCATGAAGGGCAACCTCTGCCGCTGCACCGGGTACCGCCCCATCCGCGAGGCGATCCGCGAGTCCGTGCTCGGCCCGGTCCGCGAGACCGGCACGACGATCGCGGCGGATCGGGATGCCGTCGCCGGCGGCGTCGGCACGTCGCTCGTCTCGCCCGCCGCGCATCGCATCGTGCAGGGCCGTGAGCCGTACACGTTCGACGAGCCCGTCCCGGGAGCCCTCGTCCTGCGGGTCGTGTCGTCGCCGCACGCCCACGCCCGCATCCTCTCGATCGACACGGACGCCGCCCGCGCGGTGCCGGGCGTCGTCGCGATCTACACGCACGAGGACGTCCCCGCGCTGCGCTACTCGACGGGACGCCACGAGCATCGCACCGACGACCCCGACGACACCCGCATGCTCGACGACGTCGTGCGGTACGTCGGCCAGCGCGTCGTCGCCGTCGTCGCCGAGACGGCCGCCGCAGCGGATGCCGCCTGCCGTGCCGTGCGCGTCACCTACGAGACGCTGCCGGCGGTCTTCGACCCGGATGAGGCGCGGAGCCCCGGAGCCCCGCTCCTGCACCCCGACCGCACCCCGCAGGACCGCGTCGACGAGGCGCACCGCAACGTGGTGCTGTCGTTGCACGAGCGCCACGGCGACGCGCACGACGGCGACATCGACGCCGCCCTGGCAGCGAGCGCCGTGACGGTGTCGGGCACCTGGCAGACCAGCCGGGTCTCGCACGCGCAGCTCGAGACGCACGGCTCGGTCGGATGGATCGACGACACCGGACGCCTCGTCATCCGCTCGAGCACGCAGGTGCCGTTCCTCGTGCGCGACGAGCTCGCCCACATCCTGGACCGCGACCCCGCCTCGATCCGCGTGTATGCGGCGCGGGTGGGCGGCGGGTTCGGCGGCAAGCAGGAGATCTTCACCGAGGACCTCGTGGCTCTCGCCGTGCTCGACACCGGGCGCCCGGTGGCCTACGAGTTCTCCCGCACCGACGAGTTCCAGCGCGCGGCGGTGCGGCACCCCATGCGCGTGGGCGTCACCCTCGGCGCGACCGCCGACGGCTCGCTCACCGCCATGAAGCTCGACGTGCTGAGCGACACCGGCGCGTACGGCAACCACTCGCGCGGTGTGCTCTTCCACGCCTGCGCCGACGCCCTCACCGTCTACCGTTCGCCGCTGCGCGCGATCGACGCCGAGGTGGTCTACACGAACAACGTCCCCTCGGGCGCGTTCCGCGGCTACGGCCTCGGGCAGGTGATCCTCGGCGTCGAATCGGCGATGGACGAGCTGGCTCTGGCCCTCGACATGGATCCCTTCGAACTGCGCCGACGCAACGTCATCCAGGCCGGCGATGTGCTGCACGAGCCCGACCTGCGATGGGGCAGCTACGGCCTCGACCAGTGCCTCGATCTGGCCGAGTCGGCGCTGCGGCGCGGCAACGGCGTGGCCGCGCCCGAGGGATGGCGGGTCGGCGAGGGCATGGCGGTCGCGATGATCGCCACGATGGCGCCGTTCGGCCACATCGCCCACACGACGGCCACCATCCGCCCCGACGGCACCTATCTGCTGCGCGCCGGCACGAGCGAGTTCGGCAACGGCACCACCGTCGTGATGCGCCAGATCGCGGCCTCGGTGTTCGGCGTTCCCGTCGACCGGCTCGAACTGCTCACCGCCGACACCGACGCGGTGAGGCACGACACGGGCGCCTTCGCGTCGGCGGGAACGACCGTCGCGGGCAAGGCCCTCTACGCCGCCTGCCTCGCCCTGAAACAGCGCATGCTGCAGGTGGCGGACGAGCTCGCACCCGGCGTCCGGGCCGAGCTCGAGGCATCCGGCGTACGGGTCGGCGAGCGCCTGCTGAGCTTCGCCCAGATCATCGCGGCGGATGCGGACCGCACCGCCGAAGGCATCACCGCGACCGGGGCGGAGCTTGGCGAGATCCGCTCCCTGGCCTTCAACGTGCACGCCGTGCGGGTGGCGGTCGACCCCTCGACCGGCACGGTGCGGGTGCTGCAGTCCGTGCAGTCGGCGGATGCGGGTGTCGTGCTGAACCCGGCCCAGTGCCGCGGGCAGGTCGAGGGCGGCGCGGCGCAGGGCATCGGCAGCGCCCTGTACGAAGAGGTCCTGATCGACGCGACCGGACGCGTCGAGAACCCCGTCTTCCGCACCTACCGCGTGCCGCAGTTCGCCGACGTGCCCGACACCGAGGTGTACTTCGCCGAGACGAGCGACGACCTCGGCCCGTTCGGCGCCAAGTCCATGAGCGAGTCGCCGTACAACCCCGTCGCGCCGGCGGTGGGCAACGCCATCGCCCGCGCCCTCGGCGCCCGCCCGTACCACCAGCCCTTCACCCGGGAGCGGGTCTGGCGGCTCGCCGCCGGCGCATGACCGCGGTCCGCCGGCGCATGCCTGCGTTCCGCCGGCGCATGGCTGTACAGATGCACGATCGGTGGGGCGCATGATGCCTGTCGTGACGGCACAGACCACACCCGCACCACCAGTCGTGCATCCGTCGCGCCATCGGCCGGTGCCGGGCGCGGCCTATCCTGGACCGATGTCCACCGCCACGCCCGCCGCCCCCGACGACGCGTTCATCGGGGCGTCGCTCGGGCGCGCGATCCGCGAGGCGCGCACGGCCAAGAAGCTGTCGATGCGGGCGCTCGCGACCGCGGCCGACATGAGCCAGCCCTTCCTCAGCCAGATCGAGAGCGGGCACACGATGCCCTCGCTCGCGACGCTGTACCGCATCGCCACGGCTCTCGACCTGTCGCCGTCGGCGCTGCTGCCCGCCATCCCCGAGCCCGAGCCCGACGTCGTGCACGTCTCGCGCCACGACGCCGGCACGTGGGTTCCGGTGGCGGACGTCGCCAACGCCGCCACCACGCGGGTCATCTCGGCGACCTCGGCCACGCAGGCCTCGGTGCAGGAGTACCGCGTCGAGCCGGGTCAGTACATGAACGACTGGTTCCAGTCCGACGGCGAACTCACGGTCTACGTGATCGAGGGCGAGATCGACGTGGATGTCGAGGGCCAGGGCCGGTGGACCCTCGCGGCGGGCGACGCCATCGCCTACCCGGGCGCGCTCCGCAACCGCTGGTCGGCGCGCGGGGACGCCCCCGCCCGCATGATCCTCGCGTACGCCTTCGCCGACTGAGGCGCCGCCGGGTCGAACCCCGGCCACCGGTAACACCCGCGAAACCTGATTGCCACGTGCAATCAATGATCGTTATTTACGATCACTCTCGAGGCGCGACAGCGTCGCACACCCGCACGAGAGAGATCCGTCATGACTCACCGCACCCGCATCCGCGCATCGATCGCCGCCGCGGTCACGGCCGCCGCCCTCGCCCTCACCGCCTGCGCGGGCGGGGCATCGGATGCCGGCACCACCACGAGCGACGGGCACGGCGAGCTCGACGTCCAGCTGAGCTGGATCCTCAACGAGGAGTGGTCGGGCGAGCTCATCGCCCAGCACGAGGGCTACTACACCGAGGCCGGATTCGACGCCGTCAACCTGATCCCCGGTCCCTCCAGCGGCGTGCCCGAGCTGCTCAGCGGCACCGCCTCGGTCTCGCTCACGGACGCCGTGTCGGTCGGCGCGGCCGTCGCCAACGAGGGCGCACCGCTCAAGATCATCGGTGCCACGTTCCAGAAGAATCCCTTCACGATCCTCTCGCTCACCGACGGCGCGAACATCACCGCCCCCGAGCAGATGATCGGCAAGCGGATCGGCGTGCAGGACTCCAACCGGGCGGTCTTCGACGCCTTCCTCGCGGCCAACGACATCGACCCCGCCGAGATCGACATCGTGCCGGTGCAGTACGACCCGGCGCCCCTCACCACGGGCGAGCTCGACGGCCTCATCGCCTTCGTGACGAGCCAGTCGGTGGCGCTGCGCGAGCAGGGCATCGCGGCGACCGACCTGCTCTTCGCCGACAACGGCCTGCCCTTCGTCGGCCACGTCATCACGGTCACCGACGAGACGCTCGCCAACGACCGCGCCGCCCTCAAGGACTTCCTCGCCGCCGAGATCCGCGGCTGGAAGGATGCGGTCGCCGACCCCTCCGTCGGTGCCGATTTGGCCGTCACCGAGTACGGGGCCGCCCTCGACCTCGACCCCGCGATCTCGCTCGCGAGCGCCACCGCCCAGGCCGAGCTGCTGGTCGTCTCGCCCGACACCGACGAGAACGGCCTGTTCACCATCACCCAGACGCTGCAGCAGCAGACGATCGACAGCCTCGCCGTGGCGGGCTATGCGCTCGCGGTCGCCGACCTCTTCGACCTCTCGCTGCTGGCCGAGGTCTACGACGAGAACCCCGACCTCCGATGAGCCGCACCACGCTCTACACGCCCGACATCGTGCTCACGATGGATGCGGAGCGCCGGGTCCTCACCGACACCGCGGTGCTCGTGGCCCACGGCATCATCACCGCCGTCGGCCCTCGCGCCGAGCTCGTCGCCGCGCACCCCGAGGCCGAGCACGTCGACCTGCCCGACCGCGTGCTGATGCCGGGCCTGATCAACGCCCACCACCACTCCGGCATGCTGCGCGGCACCGCGGAGCACCTGCCGGTATGGGAGTGGCTGCGCATCCACATCGATCCGATGCACCGCGTGCTGCGGCCCGAAGAGGCCGAGGCCGCCGCGTGGCTCTGCTACGCCGAGGGGCTTCTCTCGGGCACGACCACGGTCGTCGACATGTGGCGCTACATGGAGGGCGGCGCACGGGCGGCATCCGCTCTCGGGAACCGCCTGGTCAGCGTCAACTACGTGGGCGAGCACCCCGACTTCGACTACTTCGACACGCTCGACGACAACGAGCGCATGCTGCGCGAGTGGACCGGCGCCGCCAACGGACGCATCATGCCGTGGGTGGGCCTGGAGCATCCCTCGTACGCGGATGGCGCGGGTCAGCAGCGCGCGATCGCCATGGCACGCGCGTACGGCACCGGCCTCTACACACACTGCAGCGAGTCCGAGATCGAGATCGCGGACTTCCGCGACCGGTACGGCGCGCGCCCCATGATGGCTCTCGAGTCGCTCGGCTTCTTCGACGTGCCGCGCGCGATGATCGCGCACGCGGTGTGGCTCGATCAGGACGAGATCGACCTGATCGCCGCCCGCGGCGTGGGGGTCTCGCACAACCCGGTGTCGAACATGAAGCTCGCCAGCGGCATGGCGCCGATCGCCGAGATGCTGGCCGCGGGCGTCGAGGTCGGCCTCGGCACCGACGGCGAGAAGGAGAACAACAACCTCGACATGTTCGAGGAGATGAAGGTGGCGTCGCTGCTCGGCAAGTTGCGGGCGATGGATGCGGCCGCGATGGACTCCTGGCAGGTGCTGCACATGGCCACCCGCGGCGGCGCCGCGGCGATCGGCGAGGGCGAGACGCTCGGCGCGATCGCGGTCGGACGCAAGGCCGACCTGGTGGCGGTGCGCACCGACACCCCACGGATGACGCCGCTGCTGCCCGCCGGCGACCACGCCAACATCCACCACAACCTCGTGCACGCGGTGCGCGGCTCCGACGTCGACATGACGGTGGTGGACGGCGAGATCGTGGTGCGGGACGGCCGGCTCGTGAACGCCGACCTCGACGAGCTCATCGACCGCGTGCGCCTGCTGGTGCCCGACCTGTTCGCCCGCCGCGCCGAGTGGATGGCCGCCCAGGACTCCCTCGCCGGCCTCTTCACCCCCTGACCCCCCTCACCCTCTCCCTTCCCTCCCCACCTCCCACCTCCCCACCTCCGCCATCCCTCCTCTCCCTCCACCCCCACCACCCCTGTTCATTCGTCGCGAAGGCGGGGTGCGTGAGCCACACACCCCGACTTCGCGACGAGTGAGCACCTATGGAAGGCACGGCATGACGATCAGCACCGAGCACGGACCGCTGCGCGAGCGGGTCGCCGCGTTCCTCGCGGACGACCCGGGGCGCCTGTTCATCGGCGGCCGATGGGTCGCCGCCGACGAGACGTTCGCCTCGCTCGACCCGGCCACCGGCGCCGAGATCGCCCGCGTCGCGCGCGCCGACGCCGCGCAGGTGGATGCGGCCGTCCGCGCCGCGGGCGACGCCCTGGCTGCGGGGCCCTGGGAGCGGATGCGGCCGGCCGAGCGCTCGCGCCTGCTGTGGCGCATCGCCGACGTGATGGAGGAGCACCTCGAGGATCTCGCCGAGCTCGAGACGCTCGACCAGGGCAAGAGCCTCGGCACCTCGCGGTTCGGCGAGATCCCGGCCGCGATCAACCAGTTCCGCTACTACGCGGGCTGGCCCACCAAGATCCTGGGCGAGACCATCCCGACCTCGCTCTCGCGCACGCCCGCCGGCAAAGAGGTCTTCGCCTACACGCGCCGCGAGCCCGTGGGCGTGGTCGCGGCGATCGTGCCGTGGAACTCGCCCATGATCATGACGGCGATGAAGCTCGCCCCCGCCCTCGCCGCCGGATGCACGATCGTGCTGAAGCCCGCCGAGAACACCTCGCTCACCGCGCTGTACTTGGGCCGGTTGCTGCAGGAGGCGGGACTCCCGGACGGCGTCGTCAACATCGTCACCGGCTTCGGGCACGACACCGGTCAGGCGCTCGTCGACCACCGCGGGGTGGCGAAGATCGCCTTCACCGGCTCCACCGCGGTCGGCAAGCGCCTGGTGTCGACGGCCGCATCCCGCCTCGCGCGCCTCACGCTCGAACTCGGCGGCAAGTCGCCCTCGATCGTCATGCCGGATGCCGACCTCGACGCCGCGATCGCCGGGGTCTCGCGCGGCATCTTCGACAACGGCGGGCAGGTGTGCGTCGCCAGCGCCCGCGTCTACGCGCACCGCGACGTGTACCAGCGGGTCGTCGACGGGATGGCGGCCGCCGGCGAGGGGCTCACCCTCGGCCACGGCCTGGCCGCCGGCACCGACCTCGGTCCGCTCGTGAGCGCCGTGCAGGCGGAGCGCGTCGCGTCGTACATCGACGAGGGCGCGGCGGATGGGGTGACGGTCGTAACGGGCGGCACCCGCGAGGGCGACGTCGGCACGTTCTTCCGCCCCACCGTGCTGACCGACGTCCCCCCGCACGCGCGCCTCATGCGCGAGGAGATCTTCGGCCCGGTGGCCGTGGTCACCCCGTTCGACGACCTCGACGAGGTCTTGGGATGGGCCAACGACAGCGACTACGCCCTCGCGGCCAGCGTGTGGACCGAGGGCCTCAGCAACGGTCACCGGATCGCCGCCCGCCTGCAGGCGGGCACCGTGTGGGTCAACTGCCACTCCTTCCTCGGACCCGAGCTGCCCAAGGGCGGCCACAAGGAGTCCGGGTGGGGCTATGAGAACGGGCCGCAGGGCCTCGAGAACTATCTGGAAACGAAATCGGTGGTGATGGTCGTATGAGCAAGCGGATCGCGCTCGGGGTCTTCGAGATGATGAACCCCTCCAATGGAATGCCGACGTGGACGCACGCGGACGGTCGCGGCGACGACTGGGACCGGCTCGAGTACTGGGTCGGTCTCGCGAAGGAGTTGGATGCGGCCGGCTTCGACTTCCTCTTCTTCGCCGACACCTACGGGTATGCGACCCTCGGCGGACGGATGCCGGAGGAGGTCGCGGCCCACGGCATCCAGTTCCCGGCACTGGACCCGATGCTCGCCATCCCGACGCTCGCGCGCGAGACCGAGACCCTCGGCTTCGTCGTGACCTCGCCGACGACGGTCGAGAAGCCCTACGGGACGGCGCGCCGCTTCGCGACACTCGACCGCTTCACCGCGGGGCGCATCGGATGGAACGTGGTGACGGGCAGCTCGCAGGCCACGACCGACGAACTGTTCGGTGTGACGGCGCAGCTGACGCACGATCAGCGCTACGACGCGGCCGACGAGTTCCTCGACACCTGCCTCCGGCTCTGGGAGCACAGCTGGGAGGACGACGCCGAGGTGCGCGACCGCGCGAGCGGCGTCTACGCCGATCCCGAGAAGCTGCACCGCGTCGAGGTCGACGGCACGTACCAGCGCGCGCACGGCATCTTCGCCGTGCCGCCCACACCGCAGCGCACCCCCGTCCTGTTCCAGGCCGGCACCTCCGACCGCGGCCGCGCCTACGCCGCGCGCAATGCCGAGGCCGTCTTCATCCAGGGGCAGACGATCGCGTCCGCCGCGGCGCACGTCGCCGATATCCGCGCGCAGGCCGTGGCGCAGGGCCGCCGCCCGGAGGACATCTCGGTGGTGTCGGGCATGACGGTCACCGTCGCGCCGACGGAGTCCGAGGCCCAGGCGCTGCGCGCCGAGTACGAGGCTCTGCTGGGGCTCGACGATGCGGCCGTGATGTTCGCCGGGATCACCGGGCTCGACCTCACGGGACTCGACCCAGAGACCCGCGTCGTCGACCTGAAGACGGATCTAGGGCAGACGCTCGTGCAGCGCTACGCCCGCCAGAACCCGGAGATGCGGGTGGGCGAGATCCTCGACCAGTTCCGCACGAAGGCCATCCGCGGCTTCCAGGTCACCGGATCCCCCGAGAAGGTCGCGGACGAGATCGAGGCGATCGTCGACGGCTCCGGCATCGACGGCCTGATGCTCGAGCCGACCTTCGGCGGCCCCGGCGCCTACCGCGCGTTCATCGAGCTCGTGCTGCCGATCCTGGTGGCACGAGGGCGCGCCGCCGCCCCCGCCGGCACCACCCTCCGCGAGCACCTGACCGGCGCCCCGCGTCTCGCCGCCACCCACCGCGCCCACCGCCTCTGACCCCTCCCCCGCCTACCGCCCCCTCCCTCCGCCCCGCCTCCACCCCTCCCCCTGTTCATTCGTCGCAAAAGCGCGGTGAGGGGCTCCGTACACCGCACATTCGCGACGAGTGAACCCAGGATCCCGAGAAGAAGGACACCCGATATGAAAGCCGAAGCCGTCGAGGCGGTGATCCGCGGCCTGAAGAAGGCCGGCGTATCGATCGCCACGTACCTGCCCGATTCGCTGCTGAAAGAGCTCTACCCGGCGCTCGACGCCGATCCCGACATCCGCACCATCCCCGTCACCAACGAGGGCGAGGGCGCGGCCATCGCCGGAGGCGTGTTCCTCTCGGGCAAGCGCGCCGTGCTCGTCATGGAGAACTCGGGCCTGCGCGCGGCCACCGAGCACCTGGCGCGGATGGGGCTGGGCGCCGGCATCCCGGTCGTCATGATCATGAGCTACCGCGGCGAGATGGGCGAGAACAACTGGTGGGCCATCCCCCACGGGATCACCATGGAGCCGCTGCTCAAGGCCCTGCGCACCCCGTACACGATCGTCCGCGACGTGGACGAGCTGGAGACCGCCATCGTGCGCGCCTACGACACCGCCTACGCCTCGTACTATCACGCCGCCATCGTCCTCGGAGGGGATCTCGTCCGATGAGCTACAGCCGATTCGAAGCCATGAAGCTGCTCGGGGCGCGCCTCGAGCAGGAGCTCGTCATCCTCTCCCTCGGCGGGGCGGTCGACGAGTGGTACAACGCCGCGCCGCACATGCGGGACGCCAGCCTGTTCCAGCAGCAGCTCGGATGCGTCACGCCCGAGGCGTTCGGCCTCGCAGCGGGCCTGCCGCACCGGCGGATCGTGTCGCTCGACACCGACGGCGGACTCCTGTTCAACCTCGGCATCCTCGCCACGCTCGGCAACGAGCAGCCCGAGAACCTGTTCGTCGTGGTGTGGGACAACGAGCAGTACCAGTCCATCGGCGGACCCGCCACGCACACCGCGAAGGGCCGCGTCGACCTCGCCGCGATCGCCCGCGGCGCCGGCGTGGAGAACGCGTACACCGCCGAGACGCTCGAGGAGTTCGACGCGCACTGCGCCGCCGGGCTCGCCGCATCCGTGCCCTACATCGTGGTCGCGAAGACCGACGGCATCCTCGAGCCGGGCATCAAGCGCAAGCACTCCGACGGCCGCGAGGACAAGTACATCTTCGTGCGCCACGTCGAAGCCACCGAGAACACCACCATCATGGGCCCGAGCGAGCACAACTGATGCCGCTGATCGCCACCCCCGCCGCCGACTACGACGTGATCGTGGTCGGCGGCGGTGCCGCAGGGAGCGTGCTGGCCGCGCGTCTGTCCGAAGACCCGGACGCCCGGGTGCTGCTGATCGAGGCGGGGCCCGATCATCGCGGGGTGCGCGAGATCCTCGACGCGGCGCACTGGGACGCCCTCATCGGCGGCCCGTACGACCACGGCTACCGGTCCTCCCCCACCGAGCACGTGCTCGGACGCTCGCTCGCCATGCCGCGCGGCAAGGTGCTCGGCGGCTCCTCCTCGACGAACGCGATGCTCTGGTACCGCGGACACCGCGCCGACTACGACGCGTGGGCGGATGCGGGTGCCACCGGCTGGGGCTACGACGACCTCCTCCCCTACTTCCGCCGCTCCGAATCGCGACCCGGCGGCGATCCGGCCTACCGCGGCACCGACGGACCGGTGCGGGTCGGTCCGCTCGCCGACGTGCATCCGATCGCCCATGCGCTGATCGCGGCATCCGCCGAACGCGGTCTGCCCGTCATCGACGACGCGAACGCCGCCTCGAACGAGGGCGCCACCTACGCCGACTACAACGCGATCGTCGGCGAAGACGGCGCGTTCGAGCGCTGGAGCACCGCTCGCGGTTACCTCGAGCCCGCGCTCGCACGTCGCAACCTGCACGTCGTCGTCGACAGCGCGGTGCACGGGCTCGTCCTCGCGGGCGACCGCGTGACCGGGGTGCGGCACGTGGTCGACGGCACGCTCGTGACGACCGCAGGCGCGCGCATCGTGCTCGCCGCGGGCGCCCTCGACACCCCGCGCCTGCTGCAGCTGTCGGGCATCGGCGACCCGGCCCGGCTGGCGGCGGCGGGCATCGCCGCCCGGCACGATCTGCCCGGCGTCGGCGAGAACTTCCAGGATCATCCGCTGATCCTGGGCATGAACTTCCGCGCGCGCGACGACCTCGGGCCCGTCATCGGCAACGGCGGCGGCGCGATGCTCAACTGGCGCAGCTCCCACGCCGAGGCGGGCCCCGACCTGCACACTGTCATCGCGCACGGCTCGCGCGGAGACGAGACGCTGCACGCCCGGAACGACCTGTCGGGAAACCGCGTCTTCGCCCTCGTGCCGGGCCTCTACCGCTCGCGCAGCGTCGGGTGGGTGCGGGTGCGCTCGTCCGATCCGACGGCGGCCGCCGACATCCACCCGAACTACCTCGCGCACCCGACGGATCTCGCCGCCATGGTGGACGCGGTGGATGCGGTGCAGGACCTCGTCGCGGCATCCGCCTACGCCGAGCTCGCCGAAGGACCCATCACGCCGCAGCGCGGGCTGTCGCGCGAGGACACGGTGCGCTTCGTGCGCGAGAACATCGGCACGTTCTTCCACTGCTCGGGCACCGCCCGCATCGGCACCGACGACCTCGCCGTCGTCGACCCCGCCCTGCGCGTGCGCGGTCTCGAGGGGCTGTGGGTGGCGGATGCGTCGGTCATGCCCTCGATCCCGACCTGCAACACGCAGGCCCCGACCGTCGCGATCGCCGAGCGCGCCGCCGAGCTCATCGCCCCCTGACCCGCCTGCTCGCCCCGCCCTCCACCTCTGTTCCCACCCCTGTTCCCTCCTGTGTTCCCTCCTGTGTTCCCTCCCCTGTTCATTCGTCGCAAAAGCCGGGTCTCCGCGCCATCCCACCCCGCTTTCGCGACGAATGAGCGCGGTCGGGCAGGGAGCGCGCGGCGCACCCCCTGCTCGCTCGTCGCATGTGCAGGGTCCCTCCGCATCCCACCGCACGTATGCGACGAGCGAGCGAGGCCGCCGGGGGCAGCGGCGGCCGGGGGTGAGCAAGGGGCAGGCGGCAGCCGCAGGGCGTGCAGCGAGGACGGCGAGGGGGCTGACGCGCGGCCCGTCCCTTGCTCGCTCGTCGCATGTGCACGGTGCGGGTGCCGCGAGACCCTGTTTTCGCGGCGAGCGAGCAAGGCGCGGGCAGCGGGCCGGGCGGCGGGCCTCAGAGGACGAGGCGTACGGGCGCGGTCTCTGCCGGCCCGCCGCACTGATCGCTCCCGCCGACGCGCTGCCACTTGAGTGCCGCGTCGGTCTCGGCCAGGACCTCTCCTTCAGCCGACAGCGCCCGCACCGTGACCGACTCCGGCACGCTCATGTCGAGCGAGAACGTCCAGGTGCCGCCCCGATCACCCTGCGGCGCAGGGATCGACGGATCGCTCAGCAGCTCGGCGGGATCGGTCGGCGAGCACCCCGCCGGCGTGCAGACCTGAACGTCCGCGACGCGCGATGCGTCACCCGATACCTCGACCGTCATCGTGTTGATCCATCCGACGGCCGAGCACGTCGTACCGATCCCGCATCCGCTCATCACCACGGATGCGGCCAGCACCAGGAAACCGACCCCCGCCCCGCGGGCGGCCACAGCGCGTTTCATACGATTCACGGTGCCACGTCCTGTTCCGCGCTCCGCTCATCGTCGCCGAATCGTGACGACCCATCCGCGCCCCGCCGGCCCCGCGCCTTGCTCACTCGCCGCAAACGCACGGTGGCGCCACGAAACACCCCGCATACGCGACGAATGAACAGGGACGCGGGCGGCGCCACCACCCAGCGCCACCACCCAGCGCTACCGGCGCCACCACCCAGCGCCACCACCCAGCGCCACCACCCGGCGCTACCGGCGCTACCACCCGGCGCCACGGCACGACGCCCGGCGCCACCGCGCAGCGGCGCGGGTCAGGGGGCGAGGAGGGCGTCGAGGGCGACGAACGCTCCCTCGAACTCGCCGCGCAGGCGCGCCTTCGTGGCCTCATCCGCGAACGAGATGTCGATGCCGGCGAGAGCGATGCGCTTTGCGGTGTCGGCGTCCACACCCATCGCGAACAGCCCCTCGGTGTACTCGCGACCGATGTCGGTGCGGAAGAACATCGCGTCGTCGGTCGACACCGACACCGTCAGGCCGGCGTCGATCATGGCGCGGATGCGGTGGGCCTCGTCGATCGTCCAGCCCGAGCAGATGGTGGTCGAGATGGGGGTGGTGGCGAAGCCGATGCCCCGCTCTCGCGCGAGCGCGACGACGGCGGGGTCGTCGACGATGCGGTACCCGTGGTCGAGCCGGTCGCACTGCAGCACCTCGATGGCGTCACGCACCGCATCCGAGGTCGCGGTGTCGGTCTCGCCGACGTGCGCCGTGAGCTTGAGTCCCGCCGACCGGGCGAGGGCGTAGGCCGCGGCGAAGCGCGTCGGGTCCTCGGTGTTCTCCGGGGTCAGGTCGTCCTGCCCGATGCCGACGACCTCGGGGATGCCGTGGTCGATGACCTCGCGCACCATCGCGACCGCGGACTCGGGGCTGTCGCGCCGGTTGATCGCGGCGACGATGCGGAACCCGACGCCGAAGTCCCGCTCGGCACGGCGCAGGCCCGCGATGATCGGGTCCATCACGTCGCGGTACCCGATGCCGCGCGCGGCGAAGTACTGCGGGTTGACGTAGTACTCGCGGTACCGCAGGTTGCCCTCGGCGACCGCGGCGCGCACGCCCTCCCAGGCGACGCGCTCGAAGTCCTCGGGCGCGCGCAGCACATCATGGGCCGCGCGGAAGGCCACGAGGAAGTCGGGCAGGTCGTCGAAGTCGAACAGCGTCTCGGGGTCGTCGCCCCAGAGCTCGACGCCGTACCGGCCGGCGAGATCGAGGAACGTGCGCGCCGACATGGTCGAGGCGAAGTGGCAGTGCAGCTCGGTCTTCGGCAGCAGCTGCAGGTAATCGGCGTACGAGATCACGGGGTGTCCTTCACGAGAATCGGGCGGGAGTGCAAGGCGCCGGCGCTCTTGACGACCAGTAAACGATACGGCTCGCCGTGACGAGACCACCAACGGTGCGAGACCCCGCCGGGGTAGTGCACCGAGTCACCGGGGGCGAGATCCAGCACGGTCTCGTCGAGCTCGATGCGGATGTCGCCGGTCACGACGAAGACGAACTCCTCCTCCGCATGGGTGAACCGCTCCCCCGGTTCCATCGCGTCGTCCGAGACCTCCATGGGGTGGAACGAGCGCGCGCTGTGGGCGAGCATGCGGGCGGCTCCCGACGCGAAGCCCGCCGCGATCGCGCCCGAGCCGGAGCGCTGCACCTCGATGCCCGGGGCCTCGGCATCCGGCTCCTCCGCGGCGGCGATCAGCTCGATCGGGCTGGTCTCGAGCGCGAGGGCGATGCGGCGGAGCGAACCGAGGCTCGGCTGGGCCAGACCGCGCTCGAGCTGGCTGAGGAAGGGATGCGACAGCTCGGTCGCGGCCGCCAGGCGCACCAGGGTGAGCCCGCGGGACTGACGGAGTTCGCGGATGCGGGCGCCCAGACGGCGGCCGACGTCGGCCTCGTCGATCGCGGCGCTCGCCCCCAGGGTGTCGGTCATGATGGCGTCCTAGGCCCGGGCGGGCAGCGGCACTCCGGCGGCGGTTGCGAAGTCCTCGACCCGCGCGATGTACGCCGCCCGACGCCCCGCCGTCAGCCACGACGCCTCGAAGGAGTTGATCGCGAGCTGCACGAGGTCGGTGGCGCTCAGCTCCGCCTTCTCGGCGAAAGCCACGTAGTTGTCGCCGATGTAGGCGCCGAAGTAGGCGGGGTCGTCGGAGTTGACCATGACGCGCGCGCCCTGGCGCAGCAGCGCGACGATCTCGTCGGACTTCATCTGCTCGGTGACGAAGGAGTTCGAGACCGGGCACGTGGTGAAGCCGATGCCCTTCTCGATCGCGAGGGCGACCAGCGCGGGGTCCTCGACGATGTTCGTGCCGTGATCGATGCGGTCGACCTCGATGCCGGTCAGGACGGTGCGGATGTTGTCGATCGATCCGACCTGGTCGATGTCGCAGTGCATCGTGAGGAAGAAGCCCTCGGCCTTCGCGCGGGCGAAGACGGCGGCGAACTTCTCGGGCGGGTTGCCGCGCTCGTCCGAGTCGAGGCCGACCCCGACGATCCACGACTTGTAGGCGAGGGCTTCCATGAGCGTCGCCATGGCGTACTCGGCCGAGAAGTCGCGCAGGAAGCACAGGATGAGCTCGGCCGAGATGCCCAGCTCGTCCTGCGCGCGCACGGCCGCGCGGCGGTAGCCGGTGACCACATCCGCGAACGGCACACCGCGGCTCGTGTGGGCCTGCGGGTCGAAGAACATCTCGGCGTGGACGACGCCCTGCGCGTGCGCGCGCTGCAGGTACGCCCAGGCGAGGTCGAAGAAGTCGTCGGCCGTCTGCAGCACCTGCATCGCCGGGTAGTAGACGGCGAGGAAGCTCGTCAGGTCGGTGAAGTCGTAGGTGGCCTTCACCTCATCCACGGTCTTCTCCGTGAGCGGGATGCCGTTGCGTGCCGCCAGCGCGAACTTGAGTTCCGGCTCGAGGGTGCCCTCGAGGTGCAGGTGCAGCTCGGCCTTCGGCAGCCCGTGCGCGAATGCGGTGAGGTCGGTCATGGTGCTCCTTGACGGTTCTGCGTCGTTCGTGTGGTGCGGGGGGGTGCCGCGTCATCCATGATCCGCGAGACAGCACTTTCGCGCCGAGACCGTGGGTTTAACCCGCACTCTCGGCGCGAGAGTGCTGTCTCGCGGGTCCGGATGGGGCGGGCCGGCCCGGGGCCGCGGTCCGCCCGGGCGGAACGCGGGTCAGGCGCGGTCGGCCATGCCCATGCGGGCGAGGACGAGGGCCTCGAGGGTCTGGACGAGGTTGTAGAGGATGAGGGCGGTCGCGGTGACGAAGACCACCGCCGTCCACAGGGCCGAGAACTGCGCCGCGGCGATGTAGCCGCCCACCGCGCCGCCGATGCCGCCGCCGACCGCGAGCCACTCGGCGAGCAGGGCGCCGGTGATGGCGCCCGGAACCGAGATGCGCACCGCGGCGAGCAGCGAGGGCAGCGCGCTCGGCAGAGCCACCTTGCGCAGCGCCGTCCACGAGGATCCGCCGTACACCGCGATCAGATCGTTCATCTGGGGCGGCGCGGACTTCAGCCCGAACACGATGCTCACGAGCGCCGGGAAGAGCACCACGATGCCGCCGATGACCGCGACGCTGGCGAACTCGCGTCCGAAGATCAGGATGATCACGGGCGCCATCGCGACCAGCGGCACGGAGCGCAGCAGCATCGCGAGGGGCATGAGCGCGTGCTCGGCGCCGCGGCTGAGCTGGAAGATCATCGCGATGACGAGGGCGACGACCAGACCGGAGAAGAACCCGACCGCCGCGTGACCGAGGGTCACCCAGAGCTGTCCGAACATCTGCGCCCGGTTCGCCTCGGCGGCGGGCAGCGTGAACAGGAAGTTGTAGACGTCGATCGGGCCCTTGCCCACGTACGGGCTGATGTTGAACACCCAGAGCGCCCCCACCCACAGCACGCCGACGGCGACCAGGGTGAGCACGAAGGTCAGCAGGCTCGAGCCGACGGCGCGAAGGGTCGTCTTGCGGGCCTCGCGCTTGACCGAGGCGTTGAGCTGCGACGCGGCACGGGGCGTCGCCAGGGCGACGACAGCGGCTTCGGTCATGAGGTGGCCCCTTTCGACCAGGGAGCGACGAGGCGCGCGACGAGTCCGAGCAGGCCGTAGCCGGCGAGGGCGACCGCACCCGACACGAACGCGAGCCCCCAGACGAGCGGAGCGTTGAGCGCCTGCTGTGCGGCGATCATCGCCGGGCCGACACCGAGCTCGACCTTGCCGAAGAACTCGCCGAGCACGGCGCCGAGGAACGCGGCCGGCACGGCGATCTGCAGGGCGTTGAGGATGGCGGGCAACGCCGCGATGAGGCGCACCTTGCGCAGCTGCGTGAAGCGGGATCCGCCGTAGACGCTGACGAGGTCGAGGCTCGCCTTGTCGGCCGCTTTGAGCCCGAGCAGGGCGCCGACGACCGTGGTGAAGAACACGCTGAGCGCCGCCAGCACCACCGCGGTGCCGGAGGCCTCGCCGGGCTTGGGCACAGGGATGACGACGACCAGCAGCAGGCCGATCGCGACGATCGGGATGCAGTAGGTGATGATCGCCAGCTGCATGATCACGCCCTCGAGCTTGGGCACGATGAGCACGAGTCCCGAGAGCACCAGCGCGAGGGCGTTGCCCCAGAGGTACCCGGTGCCGGCCTCGCCGAGCGTGACCGTGAAGTTCCGGACGTAGAAGCTCCATCCGCTGTCGACGAAGCCGAGCAGAACCTGCAGCGGCGTCGGGATGGCCTGCACACCGCCGGGTCCGACGTTCGAGAAGACCGTGGATGCGAGGATCCACCACACCGCGATGACCGCGATGCCGCCGATCAGGCCTGTGACCCACGCGGGAAGACGGATGTCCTCCCAGCGGATGGCGCGGCCTCCGGTCGACTCAGTGGTCATCCGCTGCGGCGCCTCCGACGCCGAACAGCAGCTCCGACGCCTGGTCGACGTAGGCGTGGAACTCGGGGGTGCGCATCATCTCGGGGGTGCGCGGGCGCGGCAGGTCGATGTTCATGACCTCCTTGATGCGCCCCGGGCGAGGGCTCATGACGGCGACCTGGTCGGAGAGGAAGATCGCCTCGGAGATGCCGTGGGTGACGAGGAGCGTCGTGGCGGGCTTCTCGGTCCAGATCCGGAGGAGCTCCAGGTTGAGCTTCTGCCGGGTCATGTCGTCGAGGGCGCCGAACGGCTCGTCGAACAGCAGCACCGAGGGCTTCATGATGAGCGAGCGGGCGATCGACACGCGCTGCCGCATCCCGCCGGAGAGCTGAGCGGGCTTGGCCTTCTCGAACCCCTTGAGGCCGACGAGCTCGATCATCTCCGACACGTACGCCTTGTCGACGGGCTTGCCGGCGACCTCGAACGGGAGCTGGATGTTCGACTGGACGCTGCGCCACGGCAACAGCGCGGAGTCCTGGAAGGCGATGCCGAGCTCGTTGCCCTTGCGGAGCTGCTTGGGGCTCTTGCCATCGACACGGGTGGTGCCGCTGGTGGGGTCTTCGAGTCCGGCGAGGATGCGGAGGATGGTGGACTTGCCGCATCCCGACGGCCCGAGCAGGGCCAGGAAGCTGCCCTGCTCGGTGTGGAGGTTGGCATCCTGCAACGCGACGACGCTCTTGCGTCCCACGCTGAAGACCTTGTTCAGATCCGTGATCTGCAGGCCGGTGCCCAGGGTCGAGCCCTGGGCACCGGTCAGGGTGGCCGTGTCGGTCACAGTTTTCCCTCGGTTGCGGTGGTTCTGATCAGCCCGCGTAGGCGACCAGGTCGGGGTTCTCCTCGTAGACCTCCGCCAGCAGCGAGAGGTCGAAGAGGTCGGCGGCGTCGAGCACGATGCCGGCGCCGGCGAGGCTGTCGATCGTGAGCTTCTGCAGCGCCTCGGAGATCGTGAACAGACCGTTCTCCTCGGTCTCGGACGAGACGACGAGCTTGTTCTGGGCCTCGGAGCCGGCGAGCGTCTTGGCCGGGTCGAGGTCGAGGTCCGCGCCGTAGGTCTCGATGGCGAGGTCGGCACCGGCCTGCGGGTCGGCGAGCGCGTCGGTCCAGCCCTTGATCTCGGCCACGAGGAACGCCTTCAGCATCTCGCGGTTGTTCTCGAGGGTGTCCTCGGTGACGGTGAACGTCTCGGCGACGAACGGCAGGCCGTTGTCGGCGAAGGGCAGGTTCGTGGTCGACAGACCCTCCATCTCGACCGAGATGGCCTCGTTGGTCAGGTAGGCGACGAAGCCGTCGACCTCACCGTTGACGAGGGGCGCCGGGTCGTACTGCACGGGGACGACGGTCACATCGGCGGGGTCGATGTCGTTGGCCGCGAGCAGCGCGCTGAAGAGCGTCAGGTTGGAGTCCTGCACGCCGATGCGCTTGCCGATGAGGTCTTCCGGGGTCGAGATGTCTCCGCCGTCGGCCAGCGACAGCACGGTGAACGGGTTGGCCTGGAAGGTGGCGCCGATGATCTTGAGCGGTGCCCCCTCATTGGCGACGGCCGAACCGATCTGCACCGAGTCGCTCAGGGCGATGTCGGCGCTGCCGCTGAGCAGCTCCGCGACGCCGCCCGAGGGCCCGGGCACCAGGTTGACCGAGTCGAAGCCGGCCTCGGTGTAGTAGCCCTTGCTGTCGGCGAAGTACTCGCCCGCGAACTCCTCGTTCTTGATCCAGCTGAGCTGGAGGGTGATGTCGCCGTAGCCGGCGGACTCGCCGCCGTCGGAGGTGGCGGCGGGCTCGCTCGATCCGCCCGCGCAGGCGGACAGGGCGAGCGCGGACAGCGCGATCGCGGCGATGGATGTGGCGACGCGCGCGCGCCGGGTGGTGAAGCGGGACATTTGCTGTTCTCCCGTATGTCGGGTGGTGCACTCGGGTAGGTGATGTGCGTTCCGCCGGAGCTCGGTCATCGCTGTCCGCCAGGGCGGGTGTGCGGTGCCGGAGGCTCGCGTTCGGGACGTGTCCGACGCTAGGCGATGTAGATTTCACGAACACTGACGCTCGTGTTTCGGCGCCGTTACACCTGGGCTATCCACAGATCCGGTGCCTGGTGCCGCGATGGGGTCCGCGGGAGCGCTAACCTGGGCGCCGCGTTCCCAGCGAACTCATCGACCCCGAACAGCCTTCACTCGGGCAGCGCCGGCTGCCTGCGTGCGAAGAAAGCGAGTGCCATGCGCACCTCCCGTCTCGTCCCCGCCGCCCTGATCCTCGGCTCCGCCCTGCTCCTGGGTGGCTGTGTGCAGATCTCCGACATGCTCGGCGGCGGCGAGTCCGCCGTCCGCGACGCCGACAGCGGAGAGGTGACCGACGCCGGCCAGGTCGACGTCTTCACGCTCGCCGTCGGCGACTGCCTCAACGACCAGTCCGGCGAAGAGGTCTACGACGTGCCCGTCGTGCCGTGCGGCGAGCCGCACGACTACGAGGTGTACCACGAGTTCTCGATGCCCGACGGGGAGTACCCGGGCCAGGACGCCACGTACACCGCGGCAGACGAGGGCTGCTACGCCGCGTTCGCGCCCTTCGTGGGTCTCGCCTACGAGGAGTCGATCCTCGACTTCTCGTACTACGTGCCGACGCAGCAGAGCTGGGACGACGGCGGCGACCGCCTGATCTCCTGCTTCCTGGGCGACCCGTCCACCCAGACCACCGGCTCGCTGGCCGGCGTCGCGCGCTGACCCCCTCGCGTAGCCCTATGCCCTAGCCGCTGGCGCGCTGGCCGCTGGCCGCTGGCCGCCTGCCCGCGCACGCCGCGCCTGCCTGCCCGCCTGCCGCGCCCGCCTGCCCGTCGCCCACCAGCGCCGAGCGCACATCCCGTCGCCGAGCGCACATCTTCCCGGATGTGAGAACGGAAGAGCGACGTGTAGTGAAAGAGAGACGTTC